>CAYTRM010000014.1:0-17069 GCA_964440225.1 uncultured Thermoleophilia bacterium
ACATCCCGATCCACGTCGACGCCGCCTCCGGGGGGTTCGTCGCGCCGTTCCTCGATCCCGATCTGGAGTGGGACTTCCGCGTGCCTCGCGTACAGTCGATCAACGTCTCCGGCCACAAGTACGGCCTCGTGTATCCGGGCGTCGGCTGGGCGATCTGGCGCGATGCCGACGCCCTGCCCGAAGACCTCATCTTCTGGGTCAACTACCTGGGCGACAACATGCCGACCTTCGCGCTCAACTTCTCGCGGCCGGGCTCCCAGGTGGCGGCGCAGTACTACACCTTCTTGCGGCTCGGGACGGAGGGGTTCACGCGCGTGCAGGGCTACGCTCGCGAGGTGGCGATGTATCTCTCCAAGACCATCGGGCACATGCCGCACTTCGAGCTGCTCACCAAGGGGGATGAGCTCCCGGTGTTCGCCTTCAAGCTCAAGGACGAGGTCGAGAACTTCAGCGTGTTCGACGTCTCCGCGGCGCTGCGCGAACGCGGCTGGCAGGTGCCGGCCTACACGTTCCCGAAGAACCGGGAGGACCTCGCGGCGCTGCGCATCGTCGTGCGCCGCGGATTCACCATGGACGTGGCCGACATGCTGCTCGACGACCTCATGAAGAAGGTCGCGGCGCTCGAGAAGCTGCCGGCGCCCCTGCGCACGGCCGGCGCCGGCTTCCACCACTAGGGCGGCGCGCGGGACGGGGCCGGGACGCCGCGGCCCCGTCCCGGTGATGCCACCGGTCGTTCGCAGTGCCTGCCTGGCGCGTCCGGTACGGTAGCATCGTGTCTGCCCGAGTCCCTCTCACTACAGGAGCCCGCCCCTCATGTTCACCATCATGGTCTTCATCGTCATCGGCATGGTCGCCGGCTGGGCGGCAAGCCTGCTCGTGCGTCACGACATGCACCCCAGGGATTGGGGAACGCTGTTCGTCATCGGGGTCGCGGGCTCGCTGATCGCGGGGATCCTCATCAACCTGATCATGGGCGACGGGTTCGAGATCAGGCCGGGCGGCATCATCGGCTCCATCGCCTTCGCCAGCCTCATCCTGTGGGTCTACACGCGCGTGCACAACCAGGCCCACGCGCGCACGGGGGCCGCCGCCGACGGCTCGCATCGCGAGCGCAAGGGCGGCAGCAGGCACCACACCAAGCGCTAGGCGAAGCCTCGGCGCCGGGCCCGCCTGCGGACGCCGGCAGGGCTGCGGGCGCCGGCGGCGAAGCCTCTCCGGCGGGCGGTGGACGCAGCCGCCCCCGGATCTGCGTGGAAGAGAGGAGGCGGCCGTGAGTTTCACCCAGGCGATGGAATGGGTCTCACGCGGCTTCGAGATCGTCGGCATCGCCGTCCTCGTCCTCGGCTTTCTCACCGGCGTCGTGAAATCGCTGAAGGCCCGTTTCAGCGGGCAGACCGAGGCCTCCTACGACGTCCTGCGGCGCTACTTCGGCCGCAGCATCCTGCTCGGTCTGGAGATCCTCATCGCCGCGGACCTGATCCGTACCGTGGCCGTCGAGCCCGAGCTGGAGAACGTCCTCGTCCTCGGGCTCATCATCCTCATCCGGACCTTCCTCAGCTTCTCGCTCGAGGTCGAGATGGACGGCGTCTGGCCGTGGGCGCGATGGCGCAAGGCGCCGGTGCGCTCGACGGCGGCTCCGGAGCCGAGCGAAACGCAGTGACCGGCGCTGCGGCCCGGCCCTTGCGGGCCGCAGCCGATGGTTCGTCGTCGTGAGTTCGGGGCAGACCCCGGACATCCGTCAGCCCCAGGAGGTCCACATGCTCTCATCCAGGATGCGCGTCGCCGCGTCGGTCGCGGCGATCCTCGCGTTCATCGTCGTGCTGGGGGGCTGCGGCTCCTCGAGCGAGTCGTCTCCCTCGCCGTCGCCGACGATAGCTCCGACGGTCGTGCCGTCGGTGTCCACCGACACGATCCGCGAGGCCGCCGCGAGCGGCGACCTCGACACCTTCGTCAAGGCGGTGACGGCGGCGGGCCTCGGCTCATCCCTGGACTCCCAGGGGCCGTTCACCGTGTTCGCGCCCAACGAGGACGCCTTCAGGGCCGTCTCCCTGACCGACCTCCGGCAGAACCTGCCGCAGCTCAAGGCCATCATCCAGTATCACGTGCTTCCCGATACGGATCTCAAGCTGTCGCAGGTGATCCCGGGGCAGGAGTACACGACGGCGGAGGGGCAGGCCGTGACGTTCGCCATCGAGGACGGTACGACCAGCGTCAACGGAGCGACCGTCGTGCAGGTGGTCGAGGGCGGCACGTGGACGATCTACGTGATCGACCAGGTGCTCACGCCCCCTGTGGAGTAGCCCGGCGCCAATCCCGATGTGAGGAAGGCGGAGGGCGGTCCGGCCGGACCGCCCTCCGCCTTCGTGCTTCGTGCGCCGCCACCGGGATCGGACCGGCGGCCGGCGCGACCTCGAAGCTTCAGCGCATCGCCGAGAAGAGCACGTTGGCGATGTCGGTGTTGTCGAGGTACCTGCCGCGCTGCGAGTCGATGCTTCCGGCCGCGGCGCGGAAGTCGCGTGCGGCAGGGCCCTTGGCGAAGAAGGGGACCAGCGAGTTGGTGTGGTTGCCGCTGTTCCACTGCGTACCGGGGACCGCGTCCTCGCCGTTGTTCGCGAGCGGAGCCCAGGTGCCGTTGCCGGCGGCGTCTGCGCCGGTGCCGGGACCCCACAGGTAGCCGGTCTCGTGGTCGGCGGTCACGATGACGAGCGTCTCATTCCAGTTGCTGTTGCGCTCGACCCAGCGCACGACCGCGTTGACGGCCTTGTTGAAGTCGATCTGCTCCTCGATGAGGCGGCCGGTCTGGTTGGCGTGGCCGGCCCAGTCCACAGCGCCGCCCTCGACCATGAGGAAGAAGCCCTTGCGGTTGTTGTCGAGCACGTTGAGGGCGCCCTTGGTCATGGTGCGGAGGGAGGGCACGTTGGCGTTCATGGGCACCGTGTACGGCGCGGCCTTGTCGTCGCCGCCGCGGCTCTGCTGCGTCGTGGAGGCCGCGCGGACGGTGCCGCAGACACGCGCGGGGGTCTTCTTCATGTGGGCGAGGCGCTCGAACTGGAACTTGGACTGGATGAGCTTCCACGGGTCGGCGTCGCCGTCGCCGTCGGCGTCGCCGCCGGCGGTGCCGTTGACGAGGGCGTTCCACGTCGCCTCGCCGCCGACGTACTTGTACGTGCTCGGCGCGGCGAGGGGCGCGCCGTTGTTGTCGTACAGCGGGTGGCCGGCGCCCATGATCACGTCGGTCGCGGAGTCGTCGATCATCTCCTGGGCGAGCTGGTCGTAGTTGTTGCGGCTCACGTTGTGGGCGACGAAGCCGGCGGGAGTCGCGTGGCTCCACTGGACCGTGCTGACGACGCCGGTCGACTTCTTGAGGACCTCGGCGCGCTGGGCGACGTGGTAGAGGGCCTTCTGGTTGATGTCGACGCCGATGCCCGCGTCGTAGGTCTTGACGCCGGTCGACATGGCCGTCGCGGCCGAGGCCGAATCGGTGGGGGCGTTCTTGACGTAGTCGAAGAGACCCCACGCCTGGAACGGGTCGTAGGAGCCGTAGTAGGAGTACGTGCTCATGCCGACGCGGACGGGGAACTTCTGGTACTTCTGGACGCCGGTGGCGCCGTACTGGAAGTAGTCGCCGGCCATCATGTGGTTGTAGCCCATGCCGTCGCTGATCAGGACGATGACGTTCTTGGCACGCGGCTTGGCGGCTTTGGCCTTGGCGTCGGCGTCGTCGGCAAGGGCGATCGTCGCCGTCGCCGCGAGGGTGACGCCGGCGAGCAGGGCGGCGAGGCGCCGGCGGCCGGCCGCCAGGCGCCTGCCGCGACCGTCGTTCGAGGTGGCGCTCCTTGTGTGCATGTGTCTCCCCTTTGATCGCTTCGCTCCGGCCGGGACGGCCGGCAAGATGAGTGTGGGAGGCGTGCGTTCGCCTGTGGCTGAGGCTTGGTTAGCCCGCCGCGAATGTCAGTGGCGATCGCGCCGGCGAGCGCTTCGACCTCGCGTGCGCCATACTGCAGCCATGCAGCGCACGCTCCTGGTCGTCGCCAACCGCGAGCAGTTCCCCGAGCCGGCGTTCCCGCTGGGAGCGCTGTACGTGGCGGCGGCTGTGGAGGCCGCCGGAGCCCGGGCCCGCGTCTTCGACGCGGGTCTCCACCGGCGGCCGCTCACGGCGCTGCGCGCCGAGCTGGCCGCGTTTCGCCCCGACGTCGTCGGTCTCTCGTTGCGCAATGCCGACAACGCCGCCTGGCCGTGCACGCGCACGTACGTGGAGTGGTACGCGAAGGTGGCTGCCGTCGTCCGCGCGGCGGCCCCGCGGACGCGGATCGTCGCCGGAGGCCCCGCATACTCGATCTTCGCGCGCGAGCTGCGGCGAGTGCTCCTCACGCGCGACGGTGTCGTCGGCGACGGCGAGGCGGCGGCGCGGCTGCTCGGCGAGGGCCGTCTGCCCGGAGGCGTCGTCGACCTGCCGCTCGAGGATCTCGCGAGCATCTCGCTGCCGCGCCGTATCGCGGCCGCGTTTCCCGGGGCTCATCGGTACCGCACCGCCGGGGTGCAGACCGCTCGCGGGTGTCCTCATCGCTGCATCTACTGCACGTATCCGCGACTGGAGGGCGCGCGTCTGCGGCCCCGGCCGGCGGAGGCGGTGGCCGACGAGTTCGAGCGGCTGCGCCGCGAGCTCGGCGTCGGCGAGGTCTTCGTCGTCGACTCGTCGTTCAACGCGAGCGAAGACCACCTGCTGGAGGTCTGTGACGAACTGAGCCGGCGGCGAAGCAGGCCCGGCTCGCCGCTCGCGGGCATGCGGTTCTCGTGCTATCTCGAGCCGCGTGTGAGCGACCCCGCCGCCTTCGGTCTGCTCGCCGCCGCCGGGTGCACCTCGGTCGACTTCGGGATCGACTCCGGCGCGGAGGCCATGCTGCCGGCGCTGGGGAAGTCCTTCTCCGTCCACGACGTCCGCGCCGCCACACTCGCGGCGCGACGGGCGGGACTCGACATCTGTCACTCGCTCCTGTTCGGCGGCCCCGGGGAGACGGCCGAGACGGTGGCCGAGACGGTACGGCTGACGGACGAGCTGGCGCCGACCGCCGTGGTGGCCATGGTCGGCCTGCGGATCTATCCGGGGACGGCGCTCGCCGCGTCGGCCCGCGAAGCGGGCCTCATCGGCGCGCGCGACACGCTCCTCGCGCCGCGCTTCTACGCTGCGGGCGCGGCGCCCGGCGACCCGAGCGTCGCCTGGCTGCCCCATCAGGTGCGCGCGGCGGCTGCAGGCCGCCGCGCCTGGTTCCTGCCCGGCGCCCGCGACTGGAGCGCAGCCTGGGGGCCACGCCTCCTGCGCCGGCTGGGAAAGCCCGGGCCGCTGTGGCGCAACTTCCCGCGGCCGCGCTGGTATCGCTACATCTGAAGCGGCCGGGGTCGGGTGACGCGCTCAGGCGTCGGCGCGCTCGCCTGCCGGCGCCTCGCCGCAGACGGGGCAGCCGCGCATGCCGAGCGGCTGCTCGAGGCCGCCGGCGGCCAGCAGTCCGTCGTCGCGGAACACCTCGGCCGTCGGCCGGTCGGCGAGCACCCGGCCGCCGCCCATGACGATGGTCCGCTCGCACAGGTCGGCGGCCAGGTCGAGGTCGTGTGTCGCCACGATGCGCGTGTGCTCGAACGACTCGAGCAGGCCGATCAGCCGCCGCCGCGCCCGCGGGTCCAGGCCGCTCGAGGGCTCGTCCATGACCAGCACGCTGGGCTCCATCGCGAGGACGGTGGCGATGGCCACAGCGCGCTTCTCCCCGCCCGAGAGGCGGTACGGCGGGCGGTCCACGAGGTGCTCCGCGCCGACGCGCGCGAGGGCTTCGGTGACCCGAGCGGCCACCGCCTCGGGCGGGAGACCGAGGTTGAGCGGGCCAAAGCCGACATCCTCGGCGACGGTGGGCATGAAGAGCTGGTCGTCGGGATCCTGGAAGACCATGCCGACCGTGCGGCGGATGTCGGGCAGCGTGCCCCGGGTGACCGGGATGCCTCCGATGTCGACGCTCCCGTGCTCGGGGGTGAGCAGGCCGTTGAGGTGCAGCAGCAGCGTGGACTTGCCGGCTCCGTTGGCGCCGACGACGGCGATCGCTTCACCGTGTCCGACCTCGAACGACACGTCCTCCAGCGCCCGCGTGCCGTCCGGGTAGGAGAAGCTCAGGTCGCGCACGCTGATCGTGTGATGGCTCATCCGGTCAACTCCGTTACCAGGCGGCCGACGGCGAGCGGCAGGTTGACGGCCCGGAACAGGATGAAGACGGCCGACCAGGCGAGGACGAAGGCGAGGTCGGCCGCCCCGAAGCGCAAGCGCTGGGCGACGCGGATCTCGCCGTCGAACCCGCGGCACTTCATCGCCAGGTAGATGCGCTGCGCGCGGGCGAAGGCGCGCAGCAGCAACTGGCCGAGCATCTGCCCGTACACGCGCCAGTCCATGCCGCGGCGCCCGAAGCTGCGCAGCCGCCGCGCCTGAGCCATGCGCGAGGCCTCGTCGCCGAGCACGAAGATGTAGCGGAACAGCAGAAGAAGCTGGGTGACCATCACGTCGGGCACCTTGAGCTTCTGCAGGGCCAGGCAGATGCCGGTGAAGCTCGTGGTCGCCGTGAGCACGAGCGCCGCCCCCGCGGTGAGCAGGAAGCGCAGCACGATGGACGCGTACGAGACCCAGCCACCGGTGACGCCCCAGGCGCCGACCTGTGCGACGACCTCGCGGTCGAAGACGGGGTTGAAGGCGCCGACGAGAAGCGCGAAGGGCGAGACGACGAGGAGCAGGCGGCCGATGAAGCGCAGCGGCAGGCCGCCCTCGGTGGCCAGCACCACCGGGAAGACGGCGAACGGGAGCAGACCGAGCAGGTCGTACTTGCCATACGAGACGACGCAGACGATGTAGACGGCGGTCGTGACGACCTTGGCGCGCGGGTCGATGCGGTGGACGCGCGTGTCGAGCCGCGAGAGCCGGTCGAGCCGGTCGATCGCGGACAGGCCGGAGGCGACTGACGACACGGTCCGGCCGTCCTCAGGCGATGGCGCCGGTCGTCGTCGCCACGAATCGCCCGTGCTTGACGCCCTTGGTCCCGATGAGGCTGTCGGCGATGCGCTTGATGTCGCGGGCGACGCCGCGGAGGACGACCACCTCGAGGCAGTGATCGGCGTCGAGGTGCACGTGCAGCGTCGACACGATCTCCTCGTAGTGCGTGTGCTGGTGGTCGGTGAGCTTGTCGGCGAGGTCGTGCGAGTGATGGTCGTACACGAGGGTCACCGTTCCGATCGCCTCGCTGTCACCGATCTCCCACTGCTCGTCCACGATGGCGCCGCGGATGAGGTCGCGCAGGGCCTCCGAGCGGTTCACGTAGGCCTTCTCGGTGATCAGCTCGTCGAAGCGGTCGAGCAGGCGCTCGTCGATAGAGACGCCGAAGCGCACGAGGTTGGACATGGCGCCTGCCTTTCGTCGTTCGGTCCGTGCCACAAGAGCACCCGCAGATTAGCACGAAAAGTGGCATCTCTCATGCGGAGGTGGCACGACCGGCGCGATTCTTGACCGCTCCGCGAAGCTGCACTACGCTGCAGTGCAACAGTAGCACGAGCTGCTGTTCCGTAGCACCGTAGCACGTAACGGGGATAGCCGCACGAGATGCCGGCTCTCGACGCCTTTGGAGGCAGCCGCAGCCGGGCGGCCCGATTCCCCGGGGAGGAGCCAGCGACATGCACATGGCCGATGCTCTGATCTCACCAGCCGTCGGAGGCGCGCTGTGGGTCGCCGCCGGCGCGGCGGTCACCTACAGCGCGAGCAAGGTCAAGAACGACCTCGACGAGAGCAAGATCCCCCTGATGGGCGTCGCGGGAGCCTTCGTCTTCGCCGCCCAGATGCTCAACTTCACCATCCCCGGCACCGGCTCCAGCGGGCACCTCGTCGGGGCCCTCCTCCTGGCGATCCTCTTGGGCCGGCATGCCGCACTCATCGTGATGGCCTCGATCCTGGCCGTGCAGGCGCTGTTCTTCGCCGACGGGGGCCTGCTGGCTCTGGGCGCCAACATCATCAACATGGGCTTCATCCCGATCTTCATCGCCTACCCCCTGATCTACCGCAAGATCGCCGGCGACGGCGCTTCGCCGTCACGCGGTCGCATCGTCGTGGGCGCCGTCCTCGCCTCCGTCATCGGTCTGCAGCTCGGCGCTTTCGCCGTCGTGCTCGAGACCGCCGCTTCGGGCATCAGCGCGCTGCCCTTCTCCACCTTCCTCGTCATGATGCTGCCGATCCACCTGGCGATCGGCGCGATCGAGGGTGTGGTCACCGCGGTCGTCGTGCTCTTCGTGCTGCAGGCCCAGCCCGAGCTCCTGGCTCGCAGCGCGGCCGGCAAGCCTCTGCAGGGCGCGCGCGTCAAGCCTGTGGTGATTGGACTGGCGGTGGCGGCTGCGATCGCTGCCGTCTCGCTCTCGTGGTTCGCCTCCACCTACTCCGACGGGCTGGAGTGGTCGATCGCGAAGGTCACCGGGACGGAAGAAGAGCTGACGACCACGTCGTCGGTGCATGAAGCGGCCGCCGGTCTGCAGGAGGGCACGGCCTTCCTTCCCGACTACGGGTTCAGGCAGAGCGAGGCCTCTGTCGACGAGGTCGCAGTGGGGGACGAGCCCGCCTGGCCTGCGGTCGACGCCGGCACCAGCCTGTCGGGCGTGGTCGGCGGTGCGATCGTCGCGGGGATCGTCGCGCTGATCGGATTCGTGCTCTACAGGCGCTCGGCCGCGCGGCGCGCCAAGGCGAGCGCTTAGGAGCATGAGGCGGCGGCCGCCGGCAGAGTGGCCGCCGCCGGCGATCCGCGCCGTGGCGCCGCTGGGGCGGATGATAGGGCCGCTCGTCGGCGTGGGGCCCAACCTCCGCGAGGCGGTCCACGCCAGCGACGGCGTGACGTACTGGGCGTCGAGCGGCAAGGTCGAGCGCGAGCTCGGCTACGCGCCTCGCGGTCTCGATCGGGGGTTGCGCGACCTGCTCGCGGCGACCTGACCCACGAGGGACGGCGCGTGAACGCGCGGGCGGCGCGGGCCCAGGCCGCCCTGCGGCTCTACCTGCGGCGCGGGAGCGACGCCGCCGACCAGCCCACCGCGAGCACGGCGACGATCGCCAGGCGAAGGCCGAGCGACCAGTCCGTCTGCCACACCCAGAGCCCGACCATCCACGGCAGGAAGACGATCCAGACGACGATCTGGAGGGGCCAGGCGAGGTCGCCCGTCCACTGCCAGGCGTCGTTCAGCGTCTCGGGTGAGGCGAAGGCCAGGGCGATGAAGGCGCCCCACAGGCCGACCATGATGATGAAGAACAGACGTTTCACGGCGTCCAGCATACCGGCACGGCCGTCGCCGCGGCGCGATCCGTCAATCCGTCACCGGGCGGACGGCGGGCTCCTCGCCGGGCGCGGCTGCGCCGCGCCGCCCCGCGAGGAGCCCCTGCGCGGCGAGCACCGCGAGCGCGGCGACGATCAGGATCATGCCGACACCCTCTACGAGCGTCGGCACCTCCCCCAGTTGCAGCCAGGCGGCGCCGACGCCCACGACGGGGATCGCCAGCGTCCCCAGTCCGGCCGCGCCCGCCGGCAGCGCGTGCAGTGCGTAGAGCCAGAGGAACCACGCCACGGCGTTGGCGAGGATCACCGTGTAGGCGAGCCCCCAGACGAAGCCGAAGGTCCACTGCGGCGCGCCGCCGTACGTGATCACGGCCGCGATGATGAGCGGCACGGAGCCAAAGGCCATCTGCCAGGTGGTCAGCGAGAGCACGTCCACCGTGTGCCTCCGCTGCAGGAGCTTGACCACGAGGGCGGCGGCCGCCCACGAGAGTCCCCCGAGGACGGTGAGCACGCCGGCCGTCGCTCCCTCCAACCGCCAGGGGCTGACGACCAGCACGAGACCGACGAAGGAGAGGCAGACCGCGAACCACTGCGCCCTGCGCAGGCGCTCGCCGAGAAAGACCCACGCCAGCAGCAACAGCCAGAAGGGCATCGTGTAGGTGAGCACCGAGACCTTGCCGGCGTCGGCGGTGCTGAGCGCCGTGATCACGAGGCCGACGAAGAGCGTCGTCTGCAGCAGACCGATGAGCATGGTGTAGCCGAGCGGAGGCGGCCGGAGGGGCCTGCGCAGCACGAGCATGACGACGAAGAGGCAGACGGCGCTGAGGGGGACGCGCAGCGCCGCGAACGTGAGCGCCTCCGAGTAGCCGAGCGCGACTTTCGTCGCGATCCAGCCGTAGCCCCAGATCGGGCCGAGCAGGACGAGGGCGAGCACTCCGAGGTCGCGAGTGTGCTTGGATGGCGGCGCAGGCATGGGGCAATGCTAGCCGACGCGCTCCGGCTGTGCCGCGCCGGGGCGGCGCGTCAGTCGGTGACCGCTTGCGCCGCCGACTCCGCTCCGGCCATGGCCGTGCGGCCTCGCTCTGCGCGGAGCCCGTACGCCCCGAGCACGGCCAGCGCGACGACGATGAGGGCCATGCCGGCGCCCTCGACGAGCGCCGGCGCCTCGCCCAGGTGGATCCACGCGGCCGCCACGCCGATCACCGGCACCGCCAGCGTCCCCATCCCGGCGGCTCCGGCGGGCAGCGAACGCAGCGCGAGCACCCAGAGCACCCAGCACAGGCCGTTGGAGATCAGCGCCGTGTAGGCCACGGTGCCGACGAACGTCGCGGTCCAGCGCGGACCACCGCCCTCCGCCAGCGCCGCTAGCAGAATGAGAGGCACGACGCCGAACGCCATCTGCCAGGCGGCGAGCGCGATGGCGTCCACCGGCATTCGCCGCTGCAGAAGCTTGATGACGAGCGAGGCGGCCGCCCAGGCGAGGCCGGACGCGCAGGCGAGCAGGCCGCCGAGCGCGCCGCCGATGTCCCACGGGCGTACGACCAGCACGAGGCCGGTAAAGGCGAGCGCGACCGCCGGCCACTGCGCGCCGCGCAGGCGCTCGCCGAGAAAGAGCCACGCGAGCACCAGCAGCCAGAACGGCATGGTGTAGACGAGTACCGTCACCTTGCCGGCGCCGCCGGCGGCCAAGGCGAGCGTGGCGAGCCCCGAGAAGAGGAAGGTCTGCAGGAGCCCGATCAGGAGGATCCAGCCGAGCGGCGGCGGGCGCAGGGTCCGCCGCGTGAGGACGAGCACGGAGAAGAGGAAGACGACGCAGATGCTCATGCTGAGCGAGATGAACGTGAACGGCCCGGCGTCGTTCAACGCGACCTTGCTCACCACCCAGCTGTAGCCCCACAGAGGCGCGATGGTGACGAGGGCCAGCACGCCGAGGTCGCGAGTGCGGGAGGGGCTGCGCCCGCCCGCTCCGCCAGTGTGCGTCGCACGCGGGTCGGGGGGAAGGGTGACGGGGGGAGGGCTCATCGCCCGCTCATGCTAGCCGAGCCGCCGGGTGGCTGCAGCCGGGCGCCCTGCCCGCATCAACGCTTGCGCCCGCTCTTGCATCAGGGAAGATGATACGCGGAGGGAGCGTTCGGGGAGTCTGCGGCCACGAGAGGGGACTCTGTCATGAGCGAGCACGACGGTCCGGGACGGCGTCCGGTCATTCTCGGGGTCGCACGGTATGCGCCGGCGCTGGTCCTTCTTCTGGCGGCCGTGGTGCTCGGGATGGCCGCCTGCGGCGGCTCCGAGTCGTCCGACGACGCGTCGGGAGGAGGAGGCGGGGGAGGGGACGAGGCCGCCCAGACCGACAGCTTCCTGGCGGCCTGGCCGAAGGCGCGGGACTCCGTGGCCAAGCTGGCCGACGACGCCGTGCTTCTGTCGGCCGGTACGAGCGGGCTCGCGCTCGCCGACGTGCCGTCGTCGTGGAGCTTCATCCTCTACTCGCCGGGCACGAAGCGCATCTACTCGGTCGCGGTCGAGCACGGGACCGCGCAGGCCGCGCGAGACCTCGGCGGGGCGACCCAGGACACCGATGTCAGCGGGGCCATCGACGTCGAGTCGATCAAGGTCGGGGCCGCCGACGCGGTCGTCAAGGCGCGCGAGTTCGGTGAGCAGTCGGGCGAGGTGCCCATGAACGTGATGGTCGGCGGCGCCTTCGTCGATCTGCCGGGCGCCGCCGACCTCAACGTGCGCAGCGGCGTGTGGACCGTCACCTTCGCGACGGGCACCGACCTCGCCGACGCGCAGAAGTACGACGTCGACATGATGACCGGCGAGGTCACCGCCGCCAAGGACTAGCGTCCGCGGCGGTCCCGCGGCGGACGGGCCGCGAATCAGCGACGCTCCTGCGGGGCCGGCGCGCCTGCTACGATCGTCCCCGGAGACCAGTGTGCGGCCGCGCCCCGCGGTCCGCGCCGTCAACGAGCCGGGAGGCCGCCAGGTGGGCAACGAAGCGAAGTTCTACATCGACGGCCGCTGGACCGAGCCCGCTGAACCTCTCAGGACGTTCGCCGTGGTCGACCCGTCGACGGAGGCGGAGGCGGCGCGGGTGGCCGCCGCCTCGGCCGCGGATGTGGATGCGGCGGTCGCGGCGGCCCATCGCGCCTTTCCTGCGTACAGCCGGACGACCCGGGAGGAGCGCCTCGAGATGCTGGTGCGTCTGGCCGAGGCGTACGGGCGCCGCATGCCCTCCATCGCCGCCGCGATGACGACCGAGGTCGGCATTCCGCGCGGCCTGGCGGAGGGCGGGCAGGTGCACGCCGGCATGACGCACCTGCGCACGGCCGCCGAGGCGCTCGCGGAGTATCCGCTGGAGGAGGACTCGGGCACCACGCGGATCGTGCGCGAGCCCGTAGGGGTCTGCGCGCTGCTCGCGCCGTGGAACTGGCCCATGAACCAGGTGACGGCCAAGGTGGCGCCGGCGCTGGCCGCCGGCTGCACCATGGTCCTCAAGCCCAGCCGGCTCGCCCCGCTCTCGGCGCTGCTCTTCGCCGAGGCTGTGGAGGAGGCGGGCGTGCCGGCCGGCGTCTTCAATCTCGTGAATGGCGCCGGCGCCGAGGTCGGCCCCCTGCTGGCCGGGCACCCGCTGGTCGACATGGTGTCGATCACGGGGTCCACGGCCGTGGGCGCTCAGGTGGCACAGGCCGCCGCCGGCTCCATCAAGCGGGTCTCCCAGGAGCTCGGCGGCAAGTCGGCCAACATCGTGTTCGAGGACGTCGACGTGGACAGGGTCGTGGCGAAGGGCGTGCTCGGGTGCATGCACAACTCCGGCCAGTCGTGCAACGCGCCCACGCGGATGCTCGTCGCCGAGGCGGTGTACGAGCGGGCGGTCGAGGTCGCGGCGCGCGTCGCCGGCTCCGTCGTCGTCGGCGATCCGCGCGACACCGCCACCTTCATGGGCCCGGTGGCCGGGCGCAAGCGGTACGACACCGTGCGCGAGTACATCGAGGCCGGTGTGGCCGAGGGCGCCCGGCTGGTCGCCGGCGGTCCGGACCGGCCCGTCGGTCTCGACAGGGGCTTCTTCGTGCGCCCCACCGTGTTCGCCGACGTCACGCCCGGCATGCGCATCGCGCGCGAGGAGATCTTCGGGCCGGTGCTCTGCGTGCTGCCGTTCCGCGATGAGGACCACGCGGTGGAGCTGGCCAACGACAGCGACTACGGCCTCTCGGGCTACGTGCAGTCGGCCGACCTGGAGCGCGCCCGGCGTGTGGCCGCCCGCCTGCGCACCGGCATGGTGCACATCAACGGGGCGCCCACCGACGGCCGCGCCCCCTTCGGCGGCTACAAGCAGTCCGGCAACGGGCGCGAGTGGGGCCGCTTCGGCCTCGAGGACTACTTCGAGGTGAAGGCGGTGATGGGCTACCGGCCGCGCGGCGCCGCCTGATCCCACGGGGTTCCGGTTGGCGGGAGACGCGTCTCCGGCCGGCCGCCGCCGCATCTCCGGCCGGCCGCCCCCCGCCGCGCTATACTCGCGCCTTCATCGACCGAGCCGGTTCCGGGAGGCGTCCATATGGCACACGTGTACCCCAAGGCCTACTTCGGCAGCGGCCTCGTGCCGACAGCGGACGCGTCGCTGAGCATCACGAGCGCGGCCGTGCTCTACGGCCTCAGCGTGTACACGGTGCTGCCCGTCACCATGGCGCCGGACGGGCGGGCGCTGGCCTTTCGCCTCGGCGACCACTACCGCAGGCTGGTCAACTCCGCGCGCATCATCGGCATCGACACCTTCGAGCCTGCCTGGAGCGAGGACCGCCTCCTGGAAGCCGTGCGCGAGGTCGTGCTCGCCAATGAGGTGGCGGAGGAGGTGTTCGTCCGGGTGAGCGTGCACGTGGACGCGCAGCTGCCGGGCACGCGCTCGCGCGGCATCTCCACCGTGGTGAGCATGTTCGTCTACACGGCGGAGCCGATCCTGCCGCTGGACGGCGCGCGCCTCAAGACCAGCGTGTGGCGGCGCATCCCCGACTACGCGATCCCCTCGCGCGCCAAGGTCAACGGCGCGTACGTGAACTCGGTGCTGGGCAAGCAGGACGCCATCGACAGCGGCTACGACGACTGCGTCTTCCTCGACGCCGCCGGGCACGTGTGCGAGCTGAGTGCCGCCAACATCTTCATCGTCCGCGGCGGCGCCCTCGTCACTCCCAGCACCGCCAGCGACCTGCTGGAGGGCATCAACCGGAGCACCGTGCTGCAGATCGCGGAGCGTCTCGGCCTGCCGGCCCACGAGCGCGAGGTGGACCTCACCGAGCTGTACATCGCCGACGAGGTCTTCGCCTGCGGCACCTCGACCTACGTGGCGCCGGTGATCGAGGTCGACGCGCGCGTCGTCAACGGCAACACCATCGGGCCCGTCACCGCGCGGATCAGGGAGAAGTACGAGGCCGTGCTCCGCGGGCAGGACCCCGACTTCGAGGGGTTCGTCACGCGGCTCGCGTAGTGACAGCGAGGGGGGCGCGGGCCGAGCGGCCCGCGCCCCCCTCGCTCTACTCTCCTGTCACTCCAGCGTGAACGTCTGGACGGTCTCCTCCAGCGTCCCCCTGAGCTCGTCCCAGTCTCCGGCTACGGCTTGCGTCGTGATGTCGAACTCGTTCGAGCCCTTGATCAGGACGTAGGCCCTGCAGCTGAGCTGCTCGCCGCCCTGCGTGTACTCGTAGTCCACGAAGAAGCCCGGCGTGCCGTTGATCTCCACCGGCGTGACCGCCCCGGTCAGCTTGCCGTCGGGCACGGCGGTGACCATGTCCTCGAGCACGGGCGTGATCTCATCCAGCAGCCCGGGGACGTCCGCGGCCTCGATCGCCTGGCTCATTTCGTTCACCGCCACCCGGATGCCGTTGGCGTACTGGTCTTCGACCACCGGGCCGTCCTTGTCGGCGAAGGCGATGGCGTACTCCTCGCCCCCGGACGGTGTGAGGTTGACCTGGCTGAGCGGGTCGCCGTAGGTGATCTCGAACCCGTACTGGGCGTTCATGTACGTGGTCTTCTCGCCGCCGGACTCGCCGCCGTCGCTCCCGCACGCCGCCGCCGCCAGCGCCAGTATCGCGGCCAACGCCGCCACCGCCATGCTCCTGCCGAACCGCTTCATCACGCCGCTCCCTCCGTCCGTGGCCCTGCCGCGGGCGCCGGCGGCGCCCCTGCCGCCGTGACCCGTTGGGGACATCCTCGTCGAGCATGGCCGGGGTGTCCAGCGGCTCGCGGGGCGGAGGCGGGCCGTTCGCGTGCGCTCAGCAGGCACACGCTCGCCTGATGCGATAGGATGCCGCCATGACTGTGAGCAGCTTCGAGGGCAAGACGCCGGAGATCGGCGAGGGCTCCTGGATCCACCCGTCGGCGGACGTCATCGGCGACGTCAAGCTCGGCGCCCAGTGCTGGGTAGGCCCCGGCGCGCGCATCCGCGGCGACTATGGCTCCATCGTCATCGGCGACCACTGCGCCATCGAGGACAACTGCGTCATCCACGCGCGCCCCGGCGAGACCTGCACCATCGGCTCCTGGGTCACCATGGGGCACGGCTGCGTCGTGCACAGCGTCCTGGCTCTCGGCGACTACGTCGTCGTCGGCATGAACGCGGTGGTCAGCGACTGGGCCGACGTGGGCGAGTGGGGCATGATCGCGGAAGGCTCGGTCGTGACGCAGAGCACCGTGGTGCCGGCGTCACGGGTCGTCGCCGGCGTGCCCGCCCGTCTTCTCGACCGCGCCGTCGACCAGGAGTACAAGGACGCCTGGCTCGGCTTCAAGAAGACCTACGTCGGCCTCTGCGACCGCTACCGCGAGGGCTACGGGAGCTGACGCTCCGCGCGCGGTCTTCCGCGCGCTCCGCTCCGCCTGCGACTATGCTTCACGTTCGCCGGCCGCGCTCGCGCTCTCGGCCCGCGAGCATGTCGACCCTGAGGAGGCAGCCACGTGGGTGCTGCATCAGACCTGAGCCGCCCGCCGGTGGTCGCGATGATCGGGATGGCGACGGTGGACTACCTCTACGTCCTCGACGAGTACCCCCAGGCGGACTCGGTGACCCCCGCGCTCGAGTATCAGACGGCGGTGGGGGGGCTCGCCGGTCGGGCCGCGATCGCCGCGGGGCGGCTGGGGAGCACGACCAGGCTGCTGGCGACGTGCGGGACCGGCGACCACGCCCAGGTCCTGCGGGCGGGTCTGGAGGCCGAGGGCGTGGACTGCACCTGGGTCGCCTACGACCGGCCCTCGCAGCACTCGGCGGTCATCCTCGCGCGGGGCGAGGCGACCCGGACGATCATCTGGCTGCCGCAACCCATGGCGGATGCGCGCATGGTCGCGGAGCTGCCGCGGTTCCTGGACGGCGTCGACGTCGCGCTCCTGGACGTGACCGATGAGACGCTGGCGAGGGCCGCGCTCGACGAGTGCGAGAAGCGGGGCGTGACCACCGTCATCGACACCGGGTCCGGGCGGCCCTGGACGCGCGGGTTGCTGGGCCGTGCCGACCACGTGATAGCGCCCGAGACGTACGTGCTGAAGGAGACGGGCCACTCGGCGGAGCGGGCCGCCGCCGAGCTCTGGGGCGACTCCTGCCGCGTGGTGTTCGGCGTGACGCAGGGGCCGCGGGGCGGTGTGTTCGCCACCGGCAAGGAGCCCGACTGCGTGCAGCGCTGGGAGGCCGTCCCGGTCGCCGGTGTGGATTCCTGCGGCGCCGGCGACACCTTCCACGGCGCCTACGCGTGGGCGCTGGCGATGGGC
>CAYTRM010000015.1:0-15867 GCA_964440225.1 uncultured Thermoleophilia bacterium
CTTCGTCCCGCCCGTGGCCGAGCTCGACGCCACCGCCGCCCGGCTGCAGGGGCACGGGGTGAAGGTGCTCTGAGCGGCGTCCGCGCCGCTGCCGCGACGCATCTCCATTGTCACTCTGCCCACCGTCCAGATGCTCTGCTAGCATCAACCCAGTTCGGGGTCGCTGCACCGCGGCAGCGGGGGTACCCCATCTCGAGACGGAGGCATAGCATGCGCGTCGACCTCGCCGTCCTTGCCGACTACGCCACGACGACGCAAGACCAGAAGTTGGTCATCGTCGGCGTCTTCGACGCCATCCTGCTGACTGAGCTACCGGCGGCGCACCGATCCCTGCACTTGGCCCTGCGCGTCTGCTTCGGTCCCGCCGACTCCGGACAGCACACACTGGTCGTACGCCTCGTCGATCCCGATGGGCACGAGATCATTCCCGCGTTGAAGGCCGGCTTCTCCGCGGACGTCCCTGACGACTCCGACGCGGAGGGCGCTCTGCAGATGGTCCTGGAGATCGGCAACGTACCGTTCACCGTCGCCGGCCCTCACGCGGTCGACATCCTGCTCGACGACCGCTACGAGGAGACCGTCCCCCTCCGCATCAAGAAGATCCCGGCCTGAGCCTCGGCCGCCGACCGTCATGGACGAGGCCAGGGATCCTGCTTCGCGTTTCCCGCGAAGCGCTCTCAAGTTGCTCGAGCGAATGCGCCGGAACAGGTCAGGCTGGGGCGAGGCTCATCTGCGCAAGCTGTACGAAGGCTTCGGTTTCGTCGCCCGCGACGTCGGCAACCATGTACACTACCGGCACTCGGACCACCCTGAGCTTCGCGGACAGGTCCCGCGCCACCGGTCATTGCGGGACTACGTGGTCGCCGACGCGGTGGCTGCGATAGACGAGCTACTCCGTCTGGACGCAGAGGAGGACCATGACGAGGGATCTTGAGTACTACCGCCTCCAGCCCTACGCGCGCACCTTCGAGATCCGCACCGAGGGGAGCGAACGGTATTTCCTCTACCGGATCAGGGAGATCCCCACGATAGCCGGCGATGGCGCGACCAAGGACGAGGCCCTGCGCAACCTCCGTGATGCCTTCGACGACTACATCGCCTGGGCGCTCGAGGAGGGCTTGGAGATTCCCAACGCTGACCGCCTCGTGTCGCTCGAGCCCGCGTCTGCCGCACCCGCTCACGGGGTGGGCGTCGATGGCAGCATCGACGCCGACGCGCCCCGCACTGCCGGACCGGCGACCCGCCGCCTGACGGCTGCTGCTGCCTGACGCGACCTGATCGGGTCTTCCCTCTTCCGATTGCGTCCTCGGCACGCTCCGCGAGTCTGGATGTCCGCAACAAGCTCTGAACGCTACGGCTCCTGCCGGCACCTGTGGACCGGCGACGCCTGGTCCAACGCGCGCGCCAAGAACCACGCCCGCGGCACCCATGTGCGCGACCCGTTCCAGCTGCGCGTCAACGCCTACCGCGTGCTGCTCACCCGCGGGCGCGATGGGGCGGTCGTCTTCGTCCCGCCCGTGGCCGAGCTCGACGCCACCGCCGCCCGGCTGCAGGGGCACACGATTGGTTGACCGCCGACACACGGGGTGAAGGTGCTGGGCTGATTCACCAGCCGGCGCCAACGTCAACCAGCCGGCGGCGATCCGCGCATTGACGCCTTGCGTCGGCGGTGGCACCATGAGAATCGTTCATCGCCAGCGGGGCTCCGGCTCCCTGGTCCCCTTGGGGTTGCGATCCCGGGGGTTTCTTCTTTCTGGGGGGCAAGGTCAAGGCAAGGCCCTTGGAAGAAGCAGAAGCCGCCCGGGGGCGGCTTCGCGCCCCGGGCACATGCCCGGGGACAGTGGTGGTCGGAGACCGCTACGCAGTATCCGACCACGGTCAGCGTAGACCCGCACGGCCGAGCTGTCAAAGCGCCACAAGCCGCTCATCGCAGCGCCTCCATTGTCACCCTGCCCACCGTCCGGATGCTCTGCTAGCATCGAGCATGACGAGGCCGTCGCCCGCGTCTGCGGCGGTCCGCTCTCCCCCATCGGAGGTGTCGCGTGCCCGACGAGATCCCTGCGCCGGTCGAAGGACAAGCACTCATCTACGCCACGCCGGACGGCAGCGTGCGCGTCGAGGTGCTCTACCGGGACGAGACGTTCTGGCTGTCCCAACGCAGGATGGCCGAGCTGTTCGGCGTCGACATCCGAACGGTCAGCGAGCATCTCCAGAGCATCTTCGGCTCAGGAGAGTTGGTCGCGGCGTCAGTTGTCCGGAAATCCCGGATAACTGCCGCAGACGGCAAGCGCTACCTGACCAGCCTCTACAACCTCGACGCCGTCATCTCCGTCGGCTACCGCGTCAACAGCCGGCAGGCCACCCAGTTCCGCATCTGGGCCACGCGGACTCTCAAGGAGTTCATCGTCAAGGGCTTCGTGCTCGACGACGAGCGCCTGAAGCAGGGTCAACGGTTCGGCAAGGACTACTTCGACGAACTGCTGGAGCGCATCCGGGAGATCCGCGCCAGCGAGCGCCGCTTCTACCTCAAGATCACCGACATCTACGAGCAGTGCAGCATCGACTACCAGCGCGACGCCGAGATCACGCAATCGTTCTTCGCCACGGTGCAGAACAAGCTCCACTGGGCCATCACGGGCATGACGGCGGCCGAGATCGTCGCGACCCGTGCCGGGGCAGATAGGCCGCATATGGGTCTCACCACCTGGAAGAACGCCCCGGAGGGCAAGGTCCTCAAGTCGGATGTCGGGGTGGCCAAGAACTACCTCACCGCGGGCGAACTGAGAGAGCTGGAGCGCATCGTCGGCATGTATCTCGACTACGCCGAGAACCAGGCGGCGCGACAGAGGCCCATGCGCATGGCCGACTGGGCTGAGAGGCTCGACGCCTTCCTGCAGTTCAACGAATACGAGGTGCTCGCCGACGCCGGGCGCGTATCGCACGAGGTCGCGCGACAGCTCGCCGAGACCGAGTACGAGGCGTTCCGCGTAGCGCAGGACCGCGACTACATCGGCGACTTCGAGCGCGAGGCGCGGCGGCTGACGGAGGGGCACGAGGGCGAGTGAGGCCGTGACCGTGGGGGCGTCCATGGTGTTCCAGATCGCTCCCGGGACCTACATATCCATGCTTTTCGGCAGCCTGGCGAACACCCCCGCCTTGACGTTTCGCCGCGCTTCGGCCGGCCCAACCCCCGGTACGCCTGCGGATCGTCAAGTCCGGCTCGACTGTTAACTTGACGTTTCGCGCCATAAACGGTAGTCTCGTACCCTGTTCACTCACGAAAGGTCAAATGCGCACGAGCGACTTCATGGCCGCGCACCCCGTCTTCTCTCTGGACGAGGCGACGGCAGCGCTGGCGCCTCCCGGCGGCCGTCGGGCGACAGCCGAACGCCTCAAGCACCATCTCGCGAGCGGACGCCTCGCGCCGGTCACTCGGGGCGTCTACGCCGTCGTGCCGCCAGGGGCCACGGCCTCGACTCTTGATCCAGACCCGTGGCTCGTCGCCGCGGTGGCGCGCCCGGACGCGGTCTTCGCCCATCACAGCGCCTTCGAGCTGCTCGGGGTCGCCCACAGCGCGTGGAGCATCACGACCGTCTTCACCGCTCGCCGCAGAGGGCAGCTTGCCCTGCGTGGCAGCACGGTCGCCTTCTTCGAGGATCCTCAAGCGCTGCGCACAAGCGGGCTGCGGCATCTCGGCACCCGCCGCGTGGAGCATCGCGGCCGGCTCCTCGTCGTGACAGGGCCGGAGCGCACGCTGGTGGAAGGCCTGCGCCGGCCGACCCTCGCCGGCGGACTGGAGGAGTTCCTTCTGTCGGCCGGCGCCCTCCCCACGCTCGACCTCGCCTTGCTGGCCGACATCCTCGAGCGCTACGACACGGCGAGGCTCTGGGCGGCCACCGGGTGGTTTCTCGAGCGCCATCAGAGCGCATTCTCCGTGCCGGAGTCCTTCCTCAGCAGACTCGAGACCCATTGCCCCACGACTGCGCTCTACCTGCAGCGCGACCAGCGGGGCGGCACGCTCGAGCCGCGCTGGAACCTGGTCGTGCCCAGGTCCCCATTCCACCTGAGCGCCGGCGATGAGCGTTAGCGGCGACTACCTGCGGGGCTCGTGCAAGTCGACGTCAATTACCTGCATCGCCTGCCGCTTGACGAGCCGGTGGCCCTCACCCTCTGGCAGCCGGGCGAACTCGACCGGCCCAGTGTGAGGGCGGTGAGCGAGCGCGAGCTGCTTGTCGGCAAGCTGCTTGCACTGCTCGACCGTGGGTCGCCGCGCGATGCCTGGGACGTCGCCGCTCTGCCGGCGCCGTTGCGCGGGCTCCTCCGGCAGCCCCGACTGCGGCAGCTCTTCCTGGCTCTGGCCGCGACGCTCGACCAGCCACTGCCCCGCTACACGCACGAGCGCCTGACGGCGACCCTCTCCGATCGCGCGGTACATGAGCAGCTTGTGCCCATGCTGAGCGCCGGGCAGCGCCTGGATGCGCAGGACCTTGCGGCAAGGGCGTGGAGGGCCCTGGCGCCGCTCGTGCACCTGAGGCCTGAAGAGGCCGCCTACTTCGCGGCGATCGACGAGGGCGAGCTGCGTCTCGATCTGCTCTTCCCCGACGAGCCGGCCGAAGCCACTCGCCTCTCCGTGCATCCCGCACTGCAGTGGAAGCTCGCGAACCTCAGGCAGCGCCCACAAAGGCGAGACGGCTCCCGAGACGCGTGACCCGGATCCCGCATCGTGGATCCTCGAGGGCGGCCCCAGAATCAAGCCTCTGCTCTGCCGGGCTGGACAGCGGATCGAGGCTGATCCGCATCGCTCTGGACGTGCCCGTCTCCGAATGGAAGAATCGATGCCACTCGAGCTGAGGAGCAATGATGAAGAGAGTCGCCACCGTATCCACCTTGTTGATCGCCTTGATGCTGGCAGCCACGGTCACCGGATGCGGTACGGCAGAGCAGGCATCCGAGGAACTGTCTCCCGGCGATGTCGCCCCGCTCTATTTGGAGGCAATGCGGGGGAACGTGTCTGGGCTCAAAGACCACAATCCGGACACCGAGATCACAGAGGAAGGGGTGTTCGGGAGCGCCAACCAGAGCATGCTGGAGGCGTGGGGGGTCAGCCCGACCGCCGCGCAGGAAGCCCAGCTCACCGAGGCCATGCTGGCAGGGCTTTCCAAGGTCGAGTTCACCGTCGTCGACGAGAAGGTCGATGGTGATAGCGCCACGGTCACCGTCGCCATCCGGGGCATCGACATGGCTTCGTCGTTGGACACCCAGTTCGACACGATCGGCGGGCAGATCACTGAGGACACCGAGGACGCTGCCATCATCGCCGTCCTCGACAAGGCATGGCGGGAAGCGCCACTGGTGCCGGAGCCAACCGATGTGGACATGTCGTTCACAGCCGTCTCCGACGGTAGATGGATAGCCGACCCCCAGGCAGGAGCGGATGCGGGCGCCGCGTACGTGAAGTTCTGAGGCAGGACGCGCGGGCTGCTACCGTCGCAGCTTGAGGAGCAGGCCGCGAGAGCCCGCCTGGCCGCAGGCGAACAGGCGGCCCGGCTCGGCCAGGCAGACGCCGGCGAGCCGGTCGTAGGCCACGCCTCGCAGGCCCTGCAACCGCCACACGAGCCGGCCATACCGGGAGTACCGGGCGGCGATGAAGTCCGTCCGACTGCCGGACAGGGTACGCGCGCCCACCACGAAGCCGTTGCCGCGCGAGTCCGTCGTCACCCCCTCCAGCCATGTACCGTACCGCCCCGAGGCCACGCGACGAGCGAACACCCTCTTGCCGGCGGGGGTCCAGCGGACGACGGAGGTCCTGCCGTCGTCGCCGGCGGCGCCGGGATCCCTTGACACGACCGCCCAGATGCCGCCGCGCGCGTCCACGTCGAGGTCGCGCGGCCAGTCCTCGGCGGTCCCGCTCGACGTCCACGTGCACAGCCACACCTCCTCGCAGTCCGGCGTCGCCCGCACGAGCGCCAGGTCACGGTTACCGTCGACACCGACGGAGCCCAGCAGGACGAGGTCACCGGAGGGCAGGCGCTCGATCCCCGTCCAGTCGAGGCTGACCTCCCCGCCCGGATCCCACTCGCGGCTGGCGTCGACCTTGCCTCCGCTCGAGACCCGGAGCAGCCAGCCACTGGAGGGCTCATCGAGCCCGGCGCCGACGTAGGCCGCCACGTGGCACACGCCCGCCCGGGTGACGACGAGGTCGACCGGCACGCACGCGTAGGCGCCTCCCCACTCCTCCGTCCACACGGTACTCCCGTCGCCGGTGGCGAGCTTGACGATCCGGCAGGTCCGGGTGTCCGCAACGACCTCGGCCGTCGTACCCACGTACACCCCGCCCGAGCGGTCGAGCGCGATGGGGCCGCCGACGTTGAAGCGGTCGTCGAGCACTCGTGGCCAGCGCAAGCGGCCGCTGCGGTCGTACTTGAGCACCGCGGTGTAGGACCCGGTCGCGGTGTAGGCGATGCCCGTCACGTAGGCCTGTCCGGCGCCGTCCACGGCCAGACGGGAGAACTGAGCCGCCTCCCCCGGAGCCGGCGTCCAGGACTCGCTCCACATCCGCTTGCCGTTGGCGCGGTACCGGACCACCCAGATCTTCATCGTCGCCTGGCTGCCGCGCGTGCCCGCGGCGTAGACGCTGCCGTCGGGGCCGCGGGCACACTGCACCAGACCGTCGTCCGGAGCACTGACGGCCGGGCGAGCGGACCACACGATCCGCGACGCGGCGGAGGCGCGGGGCGGCGCGACCGCCAGCGCGCCGAGCGCGAGTACGAACGCGACGAGCAGTGCGGCGACGAGCGGATGGGCGTGGACCCGAGAGCGACGCAGGACGATAGCCATGGCAGCCTCCGCGGTCTGCAGCCGCGTCCCCCCATGAGCCGCGACTCGCCACCAGAGTAGCAGCCGGACAACGGCGACTGAGCGGGGCCATCCGTCACCCATGTGCCTCACCGGGGCAAGTAGGATGCCCCCCGCGGCGCGGGCGGCTTCGGCCCACCGGCCACGCGCCTGCACCCGGGGCGGTGCATCGACCCGTTCCAGACGATTCGCATCGTCGATCACGGCGATGTGGGCTCCTTCCCAAGCAGCATCGAGGCCGTCCACGAGGAGCTTCACGCGGCCGCGACTGCGGCCCTGGCCGCCGGCGCCGTGCCGGCGGTCCTCGGCGACCACTCGATCTCGCTGCCGATACTGTCCGTGCGCATGAACACGCGGTGGCCTGGACGGCTGGTCTCGGGGTGCTCCCGGAGGGACGGGCGGCAGACCCGTCCGGCGCCGGGCTCCCTGCGTGAAGTCGGGCCCACGCGGCCCGGCGCCGGCCCCCGGCGCCGCGCCTGGCTCCCGTGGCCCGCCGCCTCCTAAGGTGGTAGCATGAGCGGACGACCGGCATGCGTCCGACTGGAGGGGTCTCATGCGCATCAGCCTGCGCTGCTCGCTGCTCCTGCTCGTCCTCATTCTCGCGCTGCTCGGCGCCGCCGCCGGCGCGGGGGCAGACATGGCGAGCGCCGCAAAGCTCACCGGTCAGATCACCGACGCGGTCAGCGGCGACCCCCTGCCCCACGCGACGGTGCACGCCTGGTACGCCGACGGCACCAACTACACGTACTGGCGGGCGGACGCCGACGGCTCCTACGAGATCTACCTGAGCGACGGCGTGTGGAAGCTCAGCTACGCGGCCTCCTTCCACGTCAGCGAGTACTGGAACGACAAGCCCGACCTGGCGGCCGCGGACCCGGTGCTGGTCTCCGGAGTGCCTCTCAGCGGCATGGACGTCGCCCTGGCGCGCTCGCCGCAGGCGCACATCCAGGGCACCGTCGTGGACGGCACCACCGGCGAGCCCATCGACCACGTGATGGTCACGGCCTGCGATCACGAGCGCTGGAACGGAGGCCCGTACACGTACACCGCCGCCGACGGCACCTACGACCTCACGGTCTGGCCGGGCACGTGGGGCCTGACCTTCGACCATCACGGACACGCGCGCAGATACTGGGAGCACCAAGCCACCTCTTCGGACGCGACGCTCCTCACGCTCGCCGACGGCGACGTGCGCGACGACGTCGACGAGACTCTGCCGCGCAACCCCGTCATGGTGACTGCCGTGACACTCGACGTGGACGGTGAGGTCGTGCCCGGCATCGAACTGCAGTTGCTGGACGCCACCGACCGTGACGTGGTGCGCACCGCGGTCTCCGGCGACGACGGCGTCTGCAGCATCGACGCCGGAGACCTGCTCGGCCGGCAGCTCAAGATCCGCGTACACGATCCGGCGGGGGTCTTCGTCGACGCCTACCACATCTTCCGGGCCGGCGGCGCCCCCACCTTCGAGGAGGGCGCGACCATCACGCCGACGCTGGGCAGCAGCTATCGCTTCACGACCCGCCTGTACAGCGTGCTCCCCGGAGAGATCCGCGGGCGCACGCTCAACGCCGCGGGCGAGCCGCTCGGCGACGTCGCGGTCTGGATCCGCGGCTACGGCGGCACCGCCGGGCTGGTGGAAACGAGAAGCGGCGCCGACGGGTACTACTCGGCGCCGGGCCTGCAGGTCTCGAGGCAGAGCCGCTTCATCGTCGCGTTCCACCAGGACGACAACAACGGCGAGCATCTGCCCGCCTTCTTCGACGCCGTCTGGAGCAGGGACGCGGCGACGCCCGTGAGCGTGGCGCCGGGTCAGGCCGTCACCGTGGACTCACGGCTCTACAAGGCGGCGACGATCCAGGGCACCGTGACCGGTCTCGGCGAGCCGCTCCGCAACGTCACGGTCTCGCTCTACGACGCCGACGGCGACGTCATCGCCCTCAAGAGCACTACCGACGCCGGCGGGTTCGCCTTCAGGCACCTCTGGCCCGGGGACTACCGTGTGGGCTACGACGACCCGAGCACCTGGGACAGTGACGATCTGCCCGGCTACAAGGACGCCTTCCTCGGCGGGGCGACCCTCGACGAGGCTACGGTGATCCATCTCGACGGCGTCACCGCCACCGTCGTGTTGCCCGACGCCGCACTCGAGCCGTGGGGCGGCGTCAAGGTGGAGGCCCTGTGCGACCTCGAGCCGTACTCCCGCGTCGGGGGGCTCGAGGTCACGCTGTACGACGCGGACCGCCGACCGCTCATGACCACCGACACCACGTCGGCCGGAGGCTATCTCTTCCGCTGGTTGCCGCTCGGGACCTACTACGTCGCCTGCACCGACCCGCGGAGGGTGTTCGAAGGCGAGGCCTTCGACGACGCGGAGTCGCTCGACGGAGCCACGCCCATCGTGCTGACCGAGTCGGCGCCCAAGGCCGCGCTCACGATGCACCTGCACCCGCTGCGCGGCGTCCTGCCGGACGCCGGCGCGCTGCCCGACGGCTCCACCACGGCCTCCTCGCTGCGTCTCGGGATCTGCCCGCAGGCGATCGCGGTCTCAGGAGAGACCTCTCTCATCTGCGGGCAGGGCACCGGGTTGCAGCACGGCGGCTTCGTCTTCCGGCACGGCGACGCCGGCTGGGCGCAGGACCAGCTGCTCTCGTACTCGCCGACCCGCGCCTGGGACGCGGACGTGGACGGCGACGTCGCCGTGGTCGGCTCGATGACCAGTGGCACGGCGACCCAGACGGACGGCTGGCTCACCGTGTACCGACGCAACGGAGGCGAGTGGCAACTCGAGGCCAGACTGCGTCCCTCGAGCGTCGACTCCTACCGCGGCTTCGGGCTCAGCGTCGCCGTCAGCGGCGACACCATCCTGGCCGGCGCCCCCATCGCGACCGTGGGAACGCGCACGACGGCAGGCGCCGTCTATGTGTTCGTCCACGGCGCTTCAGGCTGGACGGAGTCGGCCCGGATCACTTCGGCTACGCCGGCGCGCTCTCAGCGGTTCGGGTCGGCGGTCGCCCTCGAGAGCGACCATGCCCTGGTCAGCTCCGGCGCCGCGACGTCCGGGTCGGTGCACGTTTTCGAGCGCACGGACGGCGAGTGGCGACGCGCCGGCGACCTGCTCGTTCCCGCCCTGTTCCCCTCATCTCGATTCGGCGCCGATCTCGCGATCGACGGCGACACCGCGCTCGTCGGCGCGCCGGGGCACGACGTCGAGACCGGCGCGGTCTACGTCTTCGACCGCGGCGACGGAGGCTGGGCCGGCTCGGCCACCCTCACCGCCGCAGACGGCCAGCTGCACGACTGCTTCGGAGAGGCCGTCGATCTCGAGGACGGCCGCGCGCTCATCGGCGCGCCGGCGCGCGGCTCTGCGGTCTCCCAGTTTGCCGACGGCGCCGCCTACCTCTTCCGTCGCGAAGAGAGCGGCTGGCGCCAAGACGCGGCGATGCTGCCCGTGCTGGGCGTGACGGCCGCCAACTTCGGCGCCCGCGTGGCCGTCGCCGGGAGCGACCTCTTCGTCGGTGCACCCGGCGAGACCCGCGTGGATGGCGCCGCCGGCCGCGTCCACGTCTTCCGGCCGTACGTCACCGAGAGCGGCGTCGCCCTGGTGGTCGACGCAGGTCGAGGCGTGCTGGCCAACGACGTCGGTCCGGAGGGCATGGCTCTCTCCGCCGAGCTGGTCACCGGGCCGGCTCACGGCAGCCTGGAGCTCGGGACGGACGGCTCGTTCCGCTACGACCCCGACTCGGGGTTCTTGGGCGGCGACCAGTTCACCTACCGCGCCGTGAGCGGCGACTGGCAGTCCGACCCGGCAACCGTAGACGTCACCGTCCGCGGTCTCGCCGGACCCACCCTCGAGGTCGAGGGCGTCTCAGGCGGATGGGTCAACAAGGCGCCGACGGTGACGCTCGAGGCGGAGGCGGCCGCAGGAGAGGCCGCCATCGAGTACCGCCGCGGGGCATCCGCTGTCTGGACCGCCTACGACGCGCCGATCAGGGTGGCCGAAGAGGGCGTCTCCGACTTCGCGACGCGCTCACGCGACGTCTTCGGCAACAGCAGCGCCGAAGCGTTCCGAGTGAAGCTCGACACCAGGAGACCGCGGCCGAAGGCGCCGGCGGCAGCGACCGTCCGGCGTGGTCGCACCTGCACGCTCAGGTACCTGATCGCCGACGCCACGCCAGGCAGCCCCACGGCGAACGTCAGAATCGTAATCCGCAATGCACGCGGCAAGCAGAAGTGGGTGGCCAGGCTGTACGGCAGGCCCGTCAACAAGTCGCTGAAGACCGCGTTCCGCTGCACGCTGCCGGCAGGCGCCTATCGGTTCTACGTGTACGCCACCGACGCTGCCGGCAATCCGCAAACGGCGGTCGCGAAGAACAAGCTCCGGGTGCGCTAGGCGGCCGCCTCGGCCGCCGCGCTCAGCCCGCCGGCACCCTCTTCGTCCCGCTGAGGTCGACGCTCCCCAGCTGCGCCCACGTGCGGATCAAGCGGTCCATGCGCCGCCACGCCTCCTGCATCTCGTCGGCGGGGAACTCGCGCAGGGAGCAGACCGGGACGCCGCTGAAGCGGTTCCACAGGCGCCAGTCGCGCTCGAGGATCTCGATGCCGTAGTCCTCGGGCGCGTCGTAGAAGCGGGTCCCGGGGTGCGGCTCGAAGAGCATGGCCTCCGCGCTCTGCGTGAGGTCGCCCTCCAGCAGTTCCTTGAGGAAGCGGTACGAGATCTCCGCCTCGGCGGGCGAGTCGCCCGGGTGGCCGACGATCCAGTACGTGTGGACGGCGATGTCGTGCTCGCGCAGCAGCCGGCAGGCCGCCGTCACCTGGTCCGGGGTGACGCTGCGGTCCATCATCGCGAGCACCCGCGGCGACGCGCTCTCGACGCCCATGTTGACTCTCCGGATGCCCGCCCGGCGCATGGCATCCACGCCGCGCGCATCCAGGCGGTCGGCGCGCACGTGCGCGTAGAACCGCGGCGGCAGGGCCAGGCCCCGCCGCTCGATCTCTTCGCACAGCTCGATCAGCTGTCCGTCACGCGTGTCGACCATGCTCTCCATGAACCCGACCACGGGGTTGCCGAACCGCCGCTCGAGCGTCTCCATCTCGTCCACGATCGCAGGGACGGGGTGGCGGCGCTTGCCGCGCCAGAAGGCGCTCTCCGCGCAGTAGGCGCAGCGGTAGGAGCAGCCGCGGCTGGTGATGCCGTGCACGTGTGTGGTCCGCATGAAGTCCGCCGGCAGCAGGTCGAAGTCGAGCGGCGGCAGCGTGGCGAGGTCGCCGGGCGGCCGGTCGGGCGTGCGGACCACCCGGCCGTCACGCCTGAAGGAGATCCCCGCGACGGAAGAGAGGTCGTCGCCCTGCTCCAGCGCCCGCAGCAGGGCGAGCATCGTCCATTCACCCTCGCCGCGCACGACGACGTCCACGGCCGACGAGTCGAGCGTCTCCGCATCTTGGAAGGTGGGGTGCGGCCCCCCGATGACGGTGACGGCTTTCGGGGCGATGGCGCGCACGATCTCGAGCGCCTCGAGGCAGTCCGGGTAGTCGAGCGAGAAGGCGCTGCCGATGCCGACCACGGAAGGGTCGGTGCGCTCGACGGCGGCGCTGAGAACGCACCGCAGAGCCTCCGCGTCGGCCTCCCGGCGAGCAGGGTCCTGACCCCGTCGCTCCCCGAGAGCATGCGCGAGGGACAGCACCTCCACCTCGCGGTCGTGGTCACGCAGAAAGCCGGCGATCTGCACGACCCCGCGCGGGAACCCCCGCTCGAGCCGCGGCGACGCCAGCAGCAGGCACGATGAGGCGGTCACCTCGCTGGTATCGCCGAGGTCGGCCCGTCAGCTCGTGACTATCGCGTTACAGGTGGCGCAGCCGATGCCCGGGGTGTAGGCACACTCACCGAAGACGTCGCTCTGGGCGAGCGCTGCGCCTGCGCCCGCCGTCTTGCAGTTGTCGAGGACCGCCTCGTCCCCATGCATGCGCACGATCGCCATGAGCTGAGGCTTGGTCCAGGCCGCTCGCGCGTCCGATTGCATGAGTCTCCCTTCTCCGACCGCACCATACCGTTGCCACACTGTACCATCGCCGCGGCGGTGAGCGGCGCATCGGCGGCTTGCGCCCCCGCATGTATCCTGCAAGGAAACTGCTTGACAAACGAGTTCCCATGGTGGAAACTACGTCCCAGATGCGTTTCCAACAGGAGCGGACGGCAGGATGAACGCAACGGCAGAGCGCATCGCGGAGGCCTTCGAGCGGCACGTCGCGAGCCGCGGCTACGACAAGGCCAACCTCGACGACGTCGCCCGCGAACTGCGGATCTCCAAGAAGACGATCTACGTGCATTTCAACGGCAAGCGCGACATCTACGCGCACGTGGTCGCGCGCCAGGCGCGGCAGATGCAGGCCGGGTTCGCCGCCGCTGTGGCTCCCCTGCCGACCTGGGCGGCGCGAGTGGAGGCGGCTGTGCGATCGTTGCTCGAGGTGGCCCGGAGCCACATCGTCAAGACCGGCGAAGACGAGTGGCTGCGCGAGTACGAGATAGCCGCCGACGCCTTCCGCAAGGCCAACGGCGACCTGGTGCGCGAGCTGGTGCAGGGCGGCATGGACGCCGGCGAGTTCCGGCCCGGCGACGCCACGCTGGTCGAGAAGATGATCGCCGCGATGCTCGTCGAGTACCTGCTGCTGGTCAACGCAGACCCGGCGTACGACCGCGACGAGGAACTGCTCGCGCGCATCGGGAGGTTCGTGGAGTGACCACGCGCCAGGCACGACCGGCCGCATCCAGGTGCGGCCTTTTTCAGGCCCTATGGAAACTCAGACTGATATGGGTTTCCGCGAGCGAAGGAGACGCGCCATGTTCAAGAGAATCTCGATCCTCGCCCTGCTGCTGCTCGGCGCCCACCTCAACCTGACGGCGCTGGTGCCGGCCGCGGCCGGCCAGGGCCCGCCGCCGTGGTGGGTCGGCGGCGGCGTCCTCTGGCCGTTCTTCGCCGACACGGCCACGCTGCTCCCGGCCGGCGGCGTCCGCGACGTGCTCACGCCGATCCTCGGGATCACGGCGGCCCTGTGCCTCGTCCTGGCCGCCGGCTCCTGGCTGGGGTGGGTCGTCCCGGCGTCCTGGTTCCGCGGGCTGGTCGTCACCGGCGTCGTCGCCTCCATCGTGGTGCAGGTCGTCTGGGTCTCCGGCTGGGCCGTCCTGCCGCTGGCGGTCGACGCCGCGCTGCTGTGGCTGGTCGTCACGCGACGCGTGACGGCCGGCAGCCTGCGCCGGCAGGCGGCAGTCCCGGCCGGGGAACCGCGGTGAGGGCGACGGCTCCACGCCACATGAAGCGCGCCTACGGGCGCATCCGGGGGCGGAGCACGGTCGTGGCGTCACTCTACGGCGACATCGAGTACACCGACGCCGGGTCGGGGACCCCCGCTCTCGTGATCCACGGGAGCGGGGGCGGCTACGACCAGGCCGAGCTCGTCGCGGAGGCCGTCCTGGGCGGCGGCTTCCGCCGCGTCACCCCGTCGCGCTTCGGCTACCTGCGCTCGACCTGCCGCGAAGGCGCGACCTGGGACGACCAGGCGCACGCCTACGCGTGTCTGCTCGACCACCTGGGGATTGAGAAGGCCGCCGTCGTGGCACTCAGCCACGGCGGCCCCTCCGCCCTGCTCTTCGCGGCGCTGCACCCGGAGCGCGTCTCGTCGCTCACGCTCCTCTCCTGCGGCGTCGTCGCGACGGACTCGCCGGGTCAGGCGCAGGCCGGCCGGCAGGGCGACCTGCTGGCGGCGATCTTCCGGCGTGACTGGCGCTACTGGGCCGCCGCCCGGCTGTTCAAACGGCGGCTGATGGGGCTGATGGGCGCGAGCGAGGCGGTCGTCGCCGGCCTCGCGCCCGCGCAGCTGGAGCTGGTCGACCGGGTCATCGACCAGATGAACCCGGTCGCGCCGCGCGCCGCCGGGGTCGCCTTCGACAACACGGCGGCGCTGCCGGGCGAGCGGGTCGTCGCCGTCCGCGCCCCGACCCTCATCCTCCACGCGCGGGACGACTCGCTGCAGCTCTACCGCAACGCCGAGTTCGCCGCCGCCGCGATCCCCGGCGCGAGGCTGGTCGGCTTCGACCGGGGCGGCCACCTGCTCCTGGCCGTCGAGCAGGCGGCCATCCGCAAGGCCACGCGGGCGCACGTCCTCGGGCACGTCGCGCCGGGAGGGCGGTCGAATATCGTCCACCTGCCGGACGATTATCGTCCATCAGCCTCCTCCCCGCGGCAAGTCACGCGAGGGGATGCGGGCAAGGCCGCGCCGCGCGCTCGCGCGCGGCGTCAGTCGTCCGACGCCGCCCACTCCAGGGCCGCCTTGAGCTCGTCGATGTCGAAGACCCGGAGGCGGCCGCCCATGAGCCATCCGAACGCCTTGACCCCGTGCCGCACCCAGTCGACGTCGGTGACCACAGCGCAGCGCTGCCAGTCGCCGAGGTGGGCGAACCCCAGCGCCATGTCCTCCCACTCGGCTCCCACCGTGTAGCGGTCGAACTGGGGACCGATCTCGAACACGAAGCGGAGCTTGCTCCCGCCGGCCAGAGACTCCTCGATGGCCGGCTTCAGCACGTCCTCGTAATCCTGCGCCTCCACCTCACCTACGGCCTCGAACGCCAGCACGCCCTCGGGGGCGCCCTCGATGGGCTGGATCATGTCGCTCCTCCTCTCCGCGCGGGGCGCGTCGCGCCCCACGTACTGCGACTGACGCTACCCCGGGCGGCGAGATGCTACTCGGGCGAGGCGTCACCGAGGGGCGCCGGGCCGGCACCGCCGAGGTCCGGGCACGGCGCGAGCTCACGCAGATGTCGCGAGCGCCGAATCAGCCGGAGGACGTCGCGGACCTGGGCGTCGGACGCCGCGCGCGTCACCGCCACGTGCGCGGGGTCCAGGCCGCGCTCGAGTCCGTCGAGGATCCTGTCCAGCGTCTCGTAGTCGATGCCGAGCGCCAGCTCGTCGGTGATGCCCGGCAGCAGGTCGGGGCTCGGCGCCTTGCGGACGATCTCGT
>CAYTRM010000016.1:0-15735 GCA_964440225.1 uncultured Thermoleophilia bacterium
CGCGGCAAACTGGCTGCTCATGCCCCGGCTGCGGCTCTGGAAGTGGTTCATCATGGCCGCCAGCTACGTCTTCTACGGCTGGTGGGACTGGCGGCTCGTGCTCCTTCTGGTCGCCGCGACGCTCGTCAACCAGGCTCTCGGCGTGCAGATCCACCGCGCGCTCGGGCGCCGCGCCGCCCGCGCGGCCGCGCGCCGCTGGGTGGTCCTCGCGGTGGCCGTGAACCTCGTCACGCTGGGCGTGTTCAAGTACTTCGACTTCTTCGCCGTGAACCTCAACGACGTGCTCGGCGCCCTGAGTCTCGGCGCGCCGCTCCCGCTGCTCCGCATCATCCTGCCGGTCGGCATCTCCTTCCTCGTCTTCCGCATGCTCACGTACAGCATCGACATCTACCGCGGCCAGCTCACGCCGGCGCCCACGCTGGACTTCGCCGTCTACACGGCCTTCTTCCCGTACCTGCTGGCCGGCCCCATCGCGCGGGCCCGCGAGTTCCTGCCCCAGCTCACCTCACCCCGGGACCCGCGCGCCGTCGACTCCTCGCGCGCCTTCGTCCTCATCCTCGGCGGCCTCGTCAAGAAGCTGCTCATCGCCGACTACCTCTCGACGCAGATCGTGAGCGGGCTGTTCCTGTCGCCGCAGACGTACTCGTCGTGGGAGGCGCTGTGGGGCATCCTGGCCTACTCCGTGCAGATCTACTGCGACTTCAGCGCCTACGCGGACATCGCCATCGGCATCGCGCTGCTGCTCGGCTTCGAGCTGCCCGCGAACTTCGACGCTCCCTACAAGGCGCGGACCATCCAGGACTTCTGGCGCCGCTGGCACATCACGCTCTCGAGCTGGCTGCGCGACTACCTGTACATCCCTCTGGGGGGCAACCGCAAGGGACGCGGCCGCACCTACGCCAACCTTGTGATCACCTTTCTTCTCGGCGGCCTCTGGCACGGCGCCGGGTGGACGTTCATCGTGTGGGGCGGCATGCACGGCGCCGGGCTCGCGCTCGAGCGCGCCCGGGCGGACGCGCGTCACGCGGCGGGTCTGCCCGAGCCCGGCGCGACCGCGGGGGGGCGCGCTCTGCAGCGCCTCGCGGTGTTCGCCTTCGTGACGCTCGCCTGGGTGTTCTTCCGCGCCGAGTCGCTGGGCAACGCCTTCGCGGTGCTCTGGCGGCTGCCGGCCGGGCTCGGGAGCATCGGCGTCGCCGTGACGCTGCCCATCGTCGCTCTGGTGGCGCTCGGCATCGCCATCCAGTACCTGCCGCGCGGCCTCATGGACCGTGTGGAAGTCGGACTCAGCCGCGTCGGCTGGGTCGGGCAGGGGCTCGTCCTGGCCGCCGCCCTGTTCCTCATCGACGTGCTGGGCCCGCAAGGTCCGGCCGAGTTCCTCTACTTCAAGTTCTGAGGGGGTGAAGCGGACGATGACCGGCGACGAGCGACACGGAGAGGGCGGCGACCGGCTCTTCGACGACCGGCCGGACGGGCGGCTCTTCGACGATCCGGGGCACGACCGGCCGGTCGTGCCTCCTCCTCCGGGTGACTCCGACGACGACCTCTTCGTGTGGCGCGACCTGCGGCCGCCGGCGCGCGCTGCCCGCCGGCCGACCGAGTCGCCGCGAGGGGACTGGCGCGCGCCCGAGTATCCCACCGGCGCAGGGCCCGCCGGCCCGGCGCCGCCCCCGGACGGCTACGAGGTGGAGGAGGAGTGGGAGGAGTGGCTCGAGCCCGGGCCCCCGCACGGCCCCGAGGCGCCCGGGCCCCCGCCCGGGCGCGGGCGCCGGCCGCGCCGCCGCCGCGCCGCCGCCGGCGCCGTTCTGCTCGCGCTGCTCCTCGGGTTCTTTCTCGCCGGGCTGCTCGACGCGAAAGCCCTCGAGACCGAGGCCAAAGCACGGCCGTTCGGCTCGCTGCGCAGCTTCCAGCTGGCGATGCTCAAGCCGATGACCGGCCTGAGCGGCCTGCTTCGCCTCGACCGGCCGGCGCTGGCGTTGAACGACCTGCTCGGGCGCGGCGAGGTCGAGCATCACACGCTCGCCGACGTCAAGCCGGCCAAGAAGCCGCTGTGGCCGCGTACGATCACGAAGAAGAAGCCGCTTCGGCTCTACGTCGCCGGCGACTCGATGAACCAGGTCTTCGGATCGTCGCTCGTCAACCTCGCGGAGGAGACGAAGCTCGTCAAGGGCAAGAACGACTACCACGTCTCCAGCGGTCTCAGCCGCCCGGACTTCTACGACTGGCCGCAGCGGCTCGTCGACCAGATCGTCGAGTTCAAGCCCGACGCGGCGGCCGTGCTCTTCGGCGCCAACGACGGTCAGGACGTGTACTACAAGGGCAAGGTCCTCAAGGTGGGCACCAAGGCGTGGCAGGAGGTGTACGCCGAGCGCGTCGGCAAGGCCATGGACATCCTGACCAAGGGCGGACGCAGGGTCTACTGGGTCGGCAATCCCATCATGAAGGACTACGGCTATCGCGAGCGCATCGCGATGATGAACCACATCTACCAGGCCGAGGCCGAGAAGCGCCCGGGAGTCATGTTCGTCAGCACCTGGGCGGCGCTGGCGAACGAGAAGGGCTCCTACTCGGAGTACCTGAAGGACGGCGACGGCGACAAGGTGCTGATGCGCGCTCCGGACGGCATCCACCTGACGCGCGCCGGCGGCGACCGGATGGCCCAGGTCGTGCTCGACGCGATCATGAAGGACTGGGACATGGGCGCCTCCGGATCGTCCGGAGCGGATCCCGACTCTCCCTGAGCGTTCGAGTCGCGGGATCGCCGGTGGCAAGCGGCTCAGGCGGCTCAGGCGGCGATCAGGGCGATGCCTGCCAGTGTCGCCGCGGCCCCGGCCAGTTGATGCGGGGCGATGCGCTCGCGAAGCACCGCGAACGCCAGCAGCACGGTGACCACCGGATAGAGGGATCCGAGCACCGACACGATGCTGAGGTAGCCCTGGGTCGTCGCCAGAGCGAACAGCCCGTTGGCGCCCGTGTCCAGCAGCCCGACCGCGACGATGAACGGGATCGCGGAGCGAGTCACGCGGATGCGGGGCCGCAGCGTGAGGAAGACGAGGCTGAAGACGAGCGCCGAAGAGAGGCGGCCGCCGAGCATCGCCCAGAGAGGGTCGTACCGGGCGGTCGCGTCGTAACCGATGAGGACGAGCCCCATGCAGACGGCGGCGAGCAGGGCCAGGCCGATGGCTCGCCGCTGGGCGCCGCGAGTGGGCTGCGGCGCGCGTCGTGGACCGGGCGCCGGGGCGCCGGTCGCGGTTGGCGGGGCCGGGTCCCTCCCAGCGCGTCCGGCGAAGAGGCTTCGCGCCGTCGCGGGCTCGACCGCCGGTTCGCCGGGGAGCGCCGCGACGCCGACTCGTTCGTCGTCGCGCGCCCGCTCCATCGCGACCAGCAGGACGCCGGCGGCGGCCAGCGCCACGCCGGCGAGCTGCAGGCCGGTGGGCCGCTCTCCGGCGGCGATGCCGGCGAGAAAAGGGATCGCCGCGTTGGCCGCGCTGATCGGCGCCACGATGCTCATGGTGCCGATCGCGAGCGCCTTGTAGAAGGACGAGATCGCGACGACGCTGGCGAAGCCGCCCAGAAGGACCGGCCACACGGCGTGCAGCCCCGGCCAGCCGTGGCCGGCGAGCAGGGTCACGAGAGCCGCCCCCGTGAGGCCGACCGCCTGGCTGCCAATGATCACCGCCCAGAGACTCGCGCACCGGGTGCTGAGCCCGCCGAGGAAGTCGCCGGAGCCCCAGCAGAGTGACGCACCGAGGGCGAGGGCGATGCCGACCATGCCCGGAGGCTATCACGCCGGAGTGGTACGCTTGAGAGCGAGCCGGCAAGGTCCCCGGACCGGCTCGACAGAGCCATGAGCGGACCCATCGACATCCCCGAGACCGACGACAAGCTCCTCGCCGAGTGCGAGGTGCAGACCTTTCGCGCCGGCGGCCCGGGGGGGCAGCACCAGAACGTCACCGACAGCGCCGTGCGGCTCAAGCACGTGCCGACCGGCCTGACGGTGACCTGTCGCGCCCAGCGCAGCCAGTACCTCAACAAGATGGACGCGCTGCGGCGGCTGCGCCTCAAGCTTGCGCGGTTCAACGAGCCTCCGCCGCCGCCGCGCCGCCCCACACGGCCGTCGCGAGCCGCGAAGGAGCGGCGGCTCGCCGAGAAGTCGCGGCGCGCCGCCGCGAAGCGCATGCGGCGTCCTCCGGCAGGGGACGACTGACCCGGCCGGCCGCCGGCCGCCGTGTAGAGTAGACGGCCATGGCAGTCATCGTCGGCATCCTCCTCGTCGCCTTCATCGCCGGCGTCTTCGGCAGCATGCTCGGCGTGGGCGGCGGCGTGATCATGGTGCCCGTGCTCAGTCTCGCCTTCGGCGTGCCGATCAAGACGGCGATCGCCACGAGCATCGTCTGCGTGATCGCGACCTCCTCGATGGCGCAGACTTCGTTCGTGGCTCGCGGCATGACGAACATGCAGCTCGGCATGCTGCTCGAGGTGGCGACCACGGTCGGCGCCATCGCCGGAGGCGTGACCGCCGTCCTCATCGACGGCCGCGCCCTGCAGGCGTCGTTCGCGGTCGTGCTCTTCTACGTCGCCTGGCAGATGAGCCGCCGCCGAGGCGACGTCGTGCCCGTCGACGCCGGCGCGCTTCGTTCGAGCTACTACGATCCCGCTGAGGGCCGCGAGGTGCGCTACGGCGTCCGCCGCCTCGTCCCCGGGTTCGTCCTGAGTCTCGCCGCGGGCAACGTCTCCGGTCTGCTCGGCGTCGGGGGCGGCGCCTTCAAGGTGCCGATCATGAACCTGCTCATGGGTGTGCCGCTCAAGGCCACCATCGCCACCAGCAACCTGATGATCGGCGTCACCGCCGCCACGGGCGCCGCGATCTTCTACGGGCGCGGCTACATGGACCCGTACTGGGCGGTCCCGGCGGCTCTCGGCATCCTCGCCGGCGCCCGCCTCGGCCCGCGGCTGGCCGCCCGGCTCCGGGCCGGGATCCTCGTCGTCATCTTCGAGGTGCTGCTGTGCGTCTTCGGGGTGCTGATGCTGCTGCAGGCCGCGGGAGTCGTCTCGTGAGCGGGCGGCCGCGGCCGCCCGAAGCCGGGCCGCCGGCAGGCGCGGCGCGGCGGCCACGTCACGTCATGGACGACGTGGAGCGCATGGTCAGCCGCGTGCTCACCGCCGGGATCGCCCTGAGCGTCGCCCTCATGGCGATGGGGCTCGTCCTCGGCGCGCTCGCCGGAGACGGCGTGTCCCGCGGAGTGGTCGCGTTGGCCGACCTGCCGCGTGGGCTGGCGGCGCTCGACCCGGCCGCGTATCTCTCCGTCGGTTTGATCGCCCTCATCGCCACGCCGTTCGTGCGCGTGGCCGGGTCCATCGTCGCGTTCGCGCGCGAACGCGACTACCGCTACGTCCTGATCACGGCCATCGTGCTGGCGGTCATGTGTGTGAGCGTGGTCGTGGGCAAAGCCTGAGACGCGGCTTCGCCGGGCCGCGTGTGGGGCGTCAGAGTGCGCAGGCCGGGCCGGCGTCCAGGCCGCGCACGGCCGCCGCGGCGCGCCGCCCCGAGACCATCGCTCCCTGGATGGACGCCGTGTCGCGGTGGTCTCCGCAGACGAACAGGCCGTCCCGCAGGCGTACCGGGCGCTCGGGCCGGGGCAGCGCCGCCGGCGGCTGCGCCGGGAGAGCGAAGGGGATCCGGCGCACGGCCAGCCTCTGCCAGGCGCCTACCTGAGACCCGAACCAGCCATGCAACTGGGTGCGGACCGCGGCATCGAGAGCGTCATCGTCGAGCGCCGGGACGCCGAGGATGCTCGCCGACACGAGGGCGCCGCCCGGCGGCGCGTAGCTCGGCGCCACGTCGCTGGGCACGCACAGCTCGTTCACCGGGCCGGCGCCGTCGCCGTCGAGCACGAGGATGGGCTCACCGACGGGCGAGCGGTCGGCGGCGTAGTACAGGCAGGTCGTGGAGCGGGGAGCCGGCGCCTCGACGACCCCGGTGAGCCGGGCCGCCTCCGGTCCGTCCGCCGCGACGACCACCGCCGGAGCGGTGAGCCGCTCGCCGCCGGCCAGCGTGACCTCGCCCGGCCCGGCGCGCTCCACGGTGACGCCGCAGCGCACGGCCGCCTTCGGCAGACGCTCGGCCAGCTGACGCGGGATCGCCTGCATCCCGGCGGCCGGCAGCGTAGCCTCGCCTTCCGCGAAGAGCTTGAAGACGAAGGCGAAGAGCCGGCTGGACGTCTGCAGCTCCGGGTCGAGGAAGACGCCGGCGATGAACGGGCGGAAGAACGCGTCGATGAAGTCGCGAGAGAAGCCCTCGCGGCGCAGCGCCTCCGCGGTCGTCACCTGTGGCGCCGTGAGCAGCTCGTTCAGCGAGCATCCCGAGAGCCGGCGACGCAGACGCGCGACGCGCAGCTTGTCGGCGACGCCGCCCGGTCCGCCGCGCAGACTGCGCATGGCCGTGATGGGGTGGCGGGCGGGGTCGGCCACACGCGAAAAGGCGCCCCGCCGCCGGATGAGCGCCCCGCTCTCGAACGGGCGCAGCCCGAGTCGCTCGTAGTCGAGGACGCGGCGCGCCTCCGGGTACGCCGTCAGCAGGACCTGGAACCCGCGGTCGAGGAGGAATCCGTCCACGACGTCGGTGCGTACGCGCCCACCGGGTGAGTCGTCCCGCTCGAGCACGAGCACATCGGCGCCCGCGGCGTGGAGTTCTCCCGCGCAGCACAGGCCGGCGAGGCCCGCGCCGACGACGATGACGTCAGCCATGGCGGCGCCCTCCATCGGGTGTTCCGCTCCGGACCGTTCGCCCTGTGGTCAACGTGGTCTCGCTTCCTCCCGGGGACAGTCGCAGTATACCCGGCCGCCGGACGCCCCGAGCTCTCTTGCAAAGCCGTTCGAGCCTGAGTAGAGTCGGGGCAAGGAAGCGTCCTCATCGACGGCGGCCGTGGTCACTACCTGGCGCCGGAACGGTTCTCGCACTCTGGGAGGGGACGCTTCACGCACATCCGATCCAGGCCCACGAACTCGGACGGAGGTCCAGGATGACTGATCCCAAGCCTCAAGCATGGCGACGCCGCGACCGCAGCCGCGATCTCACGGGTCTCGGCTGGCTCGAGGCGGACGTCCTGCGGGTCGTCTGGGACAGGGGCGAGGTGACGGTCCGTGACGTCTACGAAGCCCTGCGCGAGAACCGGCGTATCGCCTACACGACCGTGATGAGCGTCTTGCGCAATCTGGCGGCCAAGGGCCTGCTGGAACAGGACAAGTCGGCCGCCGCCTACGTGTACCGTCCCAAGGTCAGCGACGAGGAGGTCGCGCGCGGCATCCTCGACGCGCTCGTCGACAAGATCATGGGTGGCCGCCGGGAGCCTCTCATCGACTACCTGCAGCGCCCCGACGACTGACGGGTCCGCGAGCGCGGCAGGCCCGGCCGGCGAGAGGGCCGGCGGCTGAGCTCCGGCCGCGGCTCGACTCAGTTCCTGATCCGCTCGCGCTGCTCCGCGCCCCAGAGCACGACCATGTCCCTGCCGTCGGCCTTGGCCTTGTAGAGCGCCTTGTCGGCGAGCTCCATGAGCTCGTCGAGCACGGTCGCGTCGCGCGGGCAGGTGGCGACGCCGACGCTGATCGTGATGTTGACCTCGGCCGGCAGCCCCAGCCCCGTGTAGCGCGTGCCTCCCAGAGTACGGCGCACGCGCTCGGCCACGTAATACGCGTTCTCGCCGGGGGTGCTGGGCAGCAGCACCGCGAACTCCTCGCCGCCGTGGCGGGCGCAGATGTCGGTGGTGCGCAGGGCGTCCTGCATGGCGCGCGCCACCGTCTGCAGGACGCGGTCGCCGGTGGCGTGCCCGTAGGTGTCGTTGAAGTCCTTGAAGTGGTCGATGTCGATCATGAGCACGCTGAGCGGGGCCTGGTGCCGGAGGCTGCGCTCGATCTCCTCGCCGGCACGGTTCATGAAGTAGCGCCGGTTGTAGAGCCGGGTGAGGTGGTCGGTGACCACCTGGCGGCGGATCGCGTCGTACTTGTGAGCGTTGGTGAGCGCGCTCTGCACGTGGTTCTGCAGCGCGCTCAGGATGTCGTCGGTGAGCAGTTCCGCGTACTCCCCGCTGGTGGAACTGGTGAGCAGCGCCATGTCCCCGACGTTCTCGATCTGGACCGGGAGCGCTAGCTGGTGGGTCATCGTGTGGGGGTAGAGGGAGCACTTGTGACCCTCGGTGCGCTGGAGCCGGCCGGAGGTCACCGCCAGCCTGACCGGGCAGTCCGGCGTGTACGCGCAGCACTCGGCCGAGATCGTCGGGGAGAGCACTCCCTGGGCGCCCTCGAGCGAAAAGGCGCGCGCCTCCGAGTCCAGGAGCAGCAGCGCCGCGAAGTCGGCGTGCAGGAAGGCCTTGCTGCGGGAGAGCACGCGCTCGACGGTCTCGCGATACGGCAACGCCGCGTTCATCTCGCGCCCGAGCACGCCGACGTCCATGAGCTGGCGGTTCAGCGACTGCACGCGCATGAGGTCGTCCTTGATGCCCTGCGAGACCCACTCCTTGTCTTCCGCCGCCGTGAACACGGCGATCAGCGTGCCGACGAGGTACCCGAGCTCGCGGATCTCGTCGCGGTACCGCGGGTCGCTGCGCTCGAAGTTGCCGCCGAGACGGCGGCGAGACCGGGCGATGAGGTCGTGCAGCGGGCGGAAGACCCAGAAGTGGGCCGTGGCGGCCACGACGGCGTAGAGCGCGAGGGCCGCGAGCGCCACCAGCCGGGGGCGGCCGACGTCCAGCCAGACGAGCGCCACCGCGACGAAGGCCGCGAGCGCCGCCGCGATCACGGCCAGCGTCTTGAGTTCGAGGCTCAGCCCGCGGTTGTAGTCGAGGCCGGGGCCTCGTTTCCGCTCATCAGGATTGGCCGTCGTGACGGACCTCGTTTCGGGGGCGGTGCGGCTACTTCCGGTATCGGCACGCGCGCTCATACCATGATACCCGGGCGCGCGCGGCCCGGCGCTGTCCCGCCCCGGCCTAGATGCGGTTCAGGATGCGGCGGTCGTGCGTGGCGCGCCACGTGGTGCGCCGTTCGCCGCCGCGGCGGTCGCGGACGTAGAACGGGCAAACCGCGCAGTAGGTGCTGCAGGTGAGCCGTGTATCCACGTCGGCGACGCAGATGAGCGGAGGCTGGGGGGCTGTGCTCGGCCGGTTCATGCGGACATCACGTGCATGTACGCCGCGAAGGCTCCACCTCCTGCCCGCCGCCGGCCGCGAAGGCGCCGCTGCGTCGACGGCGCCGGGCCTCACCCCTTGAGGTAGTCCTCCACGACGGAGAGGACCTGCGCGATGCGGAACGGCTTGGTGATGTAGCCGTCGATGCCGGCGTCGGTCGCGCGCTCCATATCGGTCGCCATGGCCTTCGCCGACAGCCCCACGATGACGATGTCGCGCGTCCCGGCGTCGGCCTTGAGCTCCGCCACGGCCTCGTAGCCGCTGACGACCGGCATCATCATGTCCATCAGGATGAGGTCGGGGTGATGCGCCTTGGCGAGGTCCACCGCTTCGCGGCCGTTGGCGGCCTTGTGGACGGTGTACCCCTGCGTCTCCAGAGACATCGACACGATGCTCAGGATGTCGGGGTCGTCGTCTGCGACCAGGATGGCTCTAGCCACGATGTGCGCCTCCTCAGCTGATCTTGCCCGCCGCCAGTGGGTCCACCGGCTTGGTAGATATCGGCAAGGTGAAGATGAAGCTGGAGCCCTTGCCGAGTTTGCTCTGCATACGGATCGTGCCGCCGTGCAGTTCGACCAGCTCGCGGACGATCGCCAGCCCCAGCCCGGTCCCGCCCTGGGACCGGGTCGCCGACGAGTCGATCTGCGTGAAGCGCTGGAAGACCTTGTCCTGGTCCTCACGCGCGATGCCGATGCCCGTGTCGTTGACCCATATCTCGACGAGGTCGCCCGTCGTTCGCGCCTCGACGCTGACGCTCCCGTTCTCGTGCGTGTACTTGATGCCGTTGGTGATGAGGTTGAGCAGGATCTGGTTGAGCTTGCCGGGGTCGGCCCAGACGAGAGGCAGGTCGGTGGGCAGGAAGGTCGAGATGCGGATGCGCTTGTCCTGGGCGCGCGGCTTGACGACCGGGAGGACGCCGAGGAGGGCCGCCCGAAGGTCGACCGCTTCGCGGTTGAGCTCCAGGCGGCCCGCTTCGATCTTGGTCAGGTCGAGCACGTCGTTGATGAGGTTCAGCAGCGACTCGCCGCCCTTGAGGATGCTGTCGACGAACGCCGACTGCTTCTCGTTGAGCTCGCCGGTCATGCCGCTGAGCAGCATGTCGCTGTAGCCGATGATGGACGTGAGCGGCGTGCGCAGCTCGTGGCTCATGGTGGCCATGAAGTCGCTCTTGAGCTGGTCGAGGTGGGTCAGCTCGTCGTTCTTGCGCGCCAGCTCCTCGTTGTACTGGATGTTGCGCACGACGAGAGCCACCTGGTCGCAGAGCGCCCGGAGTGTCGGGACGGCGGCGTCGACGACCGGCTCGTTGCGCCGGTAGAGGAGGCAGACTGCGCCGAGCAGCTCGTGTTTCGCCTCGAGCGGGGCGACGAGGAAGCCGTGGTAGCCGTCCTTCTCCAACGCCTTCAACAGGCGCCCCACGCGCGCGTCGGTGACGGTGTCGTAGCGCTGCGAGCCCTCGGCGGCGACCTCGACGATGCCCAGGTCCTTGTAGCGCCGCACGGCGTCCGCTTCGAGCGAGCCCACGAGCGCGCGTTCCTCGAAGTCGCCGGTGTTGTGGTTGAGGATCAGCGTGAAGCCCGAGCGGACCCCGGTCGCGCCGGCGATCTGGGCGAGCGCCTCGGGGATGAGCCCGGCGATGTCCTGATGTCGCAGGAAGACCCGGCTGCTCTCGCTCATGACGCGCAGCTGCTCGTTCGTCGCCTGCATGCGCCGCAGCTGCGCGTCGGTGTCGGCCTTGGCGCCCGAGATCTGCAGGGTGCTGCGCATCAGGGCCTGAGCCAGCCGGCCGGCGAGCAGCGCGATGAGCAAAAAGGCGGCCGCGTGGAGGCTGACGACGATGAGCATCCAGTTCTCCGGCAGCCGCCCTCTCTCGACCATCGCGGTGACGTCGAGGACCATCTTGCGTTGCAGGATCCACACGGCCGCGTAGAGGCAGGAGGCCGCGGCCGCGGCGGCATACGGCACCCAGGCCGGCAGGAAGACGCTGCTGAGGACGATGGGCCAAACGTAGAAGACCGCCGTCGGGCTCAGCGCGCCGCCGCTGAAGACGACGCCGGCCGTGACGAGCGCGAGGTCGGTGACCACGGTCGCGCCGGCCAGCGTCCGGGTGACGACGCGCCCCTCGAGCACGAAGAAGGGGCCGGTCGCCAGCGCGACCGTGGCGAGCGCGATCATCAGCTCCATCGTCGCGAAGCCGTGATCGTCGACCCGCACCCACAGAACGGCGGTGAAGATCGCGAGAGCGAAGAGCACGCGTGCGTACAGCACGTCGTGCAGTTGTCGGCGCAGGTCCATCCGGTCCGGTCATCCTCCGAAACGCTGGTAGGGTATTCTATGCCCGGCCGCGAAATCCGTTCGCGCCTCGCGACTTCCGGCCATGGGGTGGAGTCTTGCCGGCCGAAAGGAGGCCCCGTCATGTCGGTGCCGCGTCTCGTTCTGGGCGGGCTCGAGCCCGGCCCGGCGGTCGCGCTGGCGTCGGGAGCGCTGGTCGCCGCTTTCGCCGGCAAGGCCGTCGTCCGCCCCGTCACCATCGGTGTGGACGTCCCTCTGTGGCGCCTTCTTCACGGCGCGGGGGCGAAGGCGCCGCGGGCGCTCGACGCCAGGGTCCTCGGCAGCGCCGTCGCCGCTGAGTTGTACGACGACTGGTCGGCCGGCTGCGACCTCCTGGCTCTCGTCGCCGTCGAGCCGGCGCTGGACCGCTGGCAAGGCGCCGACGGCTCTCGCGCCGTGGATGTCGCCGCGGCGCTCGACGCGCCGCTCGTCCTCGTGGTCGACGCGCGCGAGCGCGGCGTCACCGAGGCCGCCGCGGTCGTGGGGATCCGCGCGCTCGCGCGCGCCACCGAGTTCGCCGGCGTCATCGTGGTCGGCGGCGACGAACACGGCGCTGCCGAGGGCCTGCGCGGCCTCATCGAGGATCGTGCCCGGCTCCCTCTGCTGGGGTGGATCCCCCCCCAGCTCAGCGAGCAGTTCGTGCGGCAGTACGGCTCGGGATCCGCCGCGCTCAGGCAGATCGGCCCGCGTCCGCACCCCGGCGGGGCGGTCGGCTTGTGCCGGGAGGCTGCATCGTATCTCCGGCTCGATGAGCTCGAGGCCGTGGCGTCACGCCGCGGCTTCGTGGCGCCGCGGCCGCGCATGGTCCTGGCCGCGGTCCCTGCCGCCGCCGGGCTCACGCTCGCCGTCGCATGGGGTCCGCCTCTGGAGCCGTTCGCACTGGAGAACGTGGATCTGCTCAAGGCCATGGGGCTCTACCTCGCTCCGCTGCACATCGGCCGGGATCGCGCGCTGCCGCCCGGCGCGAGCGGTCTCCTGCTTGCCGGGCTGCTGGACGAGGACGCGCTCGGGGAGTTTGCCGCCAACGTTGAGCTCAAGACGGCGCTGGCCGCGGCCGTCGCCGCCGGTCTGCCGACGCTGGCGCTGGGCGGCGGGGCCGTGCTGCTCCTTCGCCGCCTCGCGGACAGCCGCGGGCGCTCGCACGATCTGGCCGGTGTCGTTCCCGCGGAAGGGGAACTGCTCGAGTGGTACCGCCGCCCCCGCTACGTGCGGGCGCGAGCGTCACGCGAGAACCCCTATGACGAGGGAGAGGGTGACGTGTGCGAGCTCTTCGACCTCGAGTTTCTCACGCTGCAGCAGACAGCCTTCGCCTACCACGTCGGCGAGGGGAACGGCGCGGGTCAGGCGGAGGGGTTCGTGAGTGGGCGGTGCCTCGCCACCACGCTCCTGCCGTCTCTCCCGGCGCGACCGCAGCTGGCGTCGCGCCTCGTGGCCGCCATGCGGCCGGCGGTCTCGGGCGAGTGAGTCCGCCGGCCCCGATGCGCGGACGCCGGTCGCAGGGCCGGCCGGCCGGCCGGGGCGGGCCGGGTCCGGCGGCATGACGCTCTCCTCGCTGGAGGCCCGGCTGCGATCGAGACGCGGGCTGCTCGCGCTCTGGCTGACGGCCACTGGCGCCGTCGCCGTGACGACGCTGCTCATGGTCTGGGCCGGCGTTCCCGGCTGGGACGACGCCGCCCACGCCTACAAGGTGCTCCTCCTGCGCGGCGGCGACTCTGTCTTCTGGGACACGTACTGGTACGGGGGCGCCTATGGGGCCATCACCTACGGGTTCGTCTACTACTGGATCGCCCAGTTCGTTCCCGGCGCCCTCATCACCATCGTCGCGGGCGGGACCGTGCCCCTGGCCTTCTACCTGTACCAGCGTGCCATGTGGCGCATCGACGACGTCTGGCCGGCCTGGTCGTTCGTCCTCGTCGTCTCGCTCTACCAGGCGCACGGCCAGGATCCCTTCGTTCTCGCGCTGGCGCTCTCGCTGGGAGGGCTCGCGCTGCTCGCCCGGCGGCATCCCGTGTGGGCCGCTCTAGCGGTCTCGATCGGGGTGTTCGCCAACCCCATGGGCCTCGTGGTCATGCTGCCGTTGATGGCGGCGGACGTCATCGCGCGGCCGGAGACGCGGCGGCGGTACGTCGTGTTCGCCGCCGCGCTCGTCCCGGCCGTCGCCGTGCGGCTCGCGCTCGGCTGGGCGTTCTCCGAGCCGGGAGGGTATCTGAACGAGACGTCCCAGCTCATGGTCTTTCTCGGGTTCGCGCTCGCCGGGATCGCGCTGGCGGGCGTCAACGCGGTGCACCCGCGACGGCCGTTCGTCATCCTGTTTGCGACCTACGCCGTCATCTGTGTGGTCTCGTTTGTGACGCCCGGCAGTCCCCTGGGCAACAACATCGGGCGCTTCTTCATGGTCTTCGGGCTGCCCTTGCTGATCCTGCTGCGGCACACGCGGCTGCGGCGGCCGCTGCCGTACGCCGAGCTGGCCCTGATCCCGATCGTGCTCTTCACCGTGCTGCAGTTCGGCACTCCGGTGAGCCACTTCGTCAACCGTGTCGAGCGGCCGCAGACCACACGCGCCTACTTCGAACCGGCGCTGGCGGCGGCTCGCCGTCTGCACGATCCCAACTACCGCATCCACGTGGTCGCGCTGCGCCGCCACTGGGAGGCGCTCTACTTCCCCGAGGCCGGGTACCCCATCACCCGCGGCTGGTACAGGCAGGCGGACGCGATCCACAACGGCCTCTTCTACACCCCCTACGCCGCCGCCGAGTACGCGGACTGGCTGCGCTCCATGGGCGTCGAGTACGTCTTCCTCCCGGTCGCCGGACCGCTCGACCCCTGGAGCAGACGCGAGGCGCGGCTGCTGGCGACGTCGCCGGCGTTCTCCTTCGTCGAGCAGGCCGGCGCCTGGCGGGTGTACCGGCTGATCGACGCTCGCCCCCTGCTCGTCCCGCTCCCGGACGTCCCCGGCGAGCGACGCGGAGACATCCTCGAGGTCGGCCACCGGCGCGTCGTCTTCACCGTCACCGCGCCGGGCCGGTATCTGCTCAAGTTCACGGCGTCGCCCTACTGGGTGCTCGAGGGCGGTCCGGGAGCGGTGCGTCCCCGGCCGGACCGATTCACAGAGCTCGATCTGCGGCGGGCCGGGACGTACACGCTCCGCTTCGAGGTCTCGCTCGCCACCGCGCTGGAGACGGCGGGGGCGAGACTCGGGCTGTAGCCGGCGAGGGGCGCGAGAGCGCCGCCGCTCTCCGGGGCCCGCCCGGCGTGCGCCGGGAGCCTTTGCAGGCGTTCGCTCCGGGCCCCGTCACGCGGGGCTCGGGTAGAATGCCCGCATGTCGCGCCGGCGCCTGCCACCCGAGGTCTTCGCGTTGCCCGTCCAGCGGATCAGGGAGGGATACTACAGCGACGCCTACTTCAACGGCGCGAAGCGCGTGCTCGAGACCCAGGACCTGCATCCGCGCGTGACGATGCAGGTCTTTCAGAAGACCGACGGCGCCGTCCTCGGGGGCGTGGACGAGGCGCTGGCGATCCTGCGCCTTTGCGCGGGCCGGTTCGAGGCCGGCGACCCGGAGCTCACGTGGATGCCCGGGTGGGACGATCTGGTCGTGCATGCCCTGCGCGACGGCGACGACCTCGCCGCCTGGGAGACGATGCTCACCATCGAAGGCGACTTCAGCCTGTTCGCGCATCTCGAGACCGTGTATCTGGGCGCGCTCTCTCGGCGTACGCTGATCGCCACCAACGTGCGCCGCGTCGTCGAGGCCGCCGGAGGCAAGCCGATCCTCTTCTTCCCCGCTCGGTTCGACCACTACCGGGTGCAGACCGGCGACGGGTATGCGGCGCATGTCGCCGGGGCCATCGGCGTCAGCACCGACGCGCAGGCGTCGTGGTGGGGCGGCAAGGGCATCGGCACGGTCCCGCACGCGCTCATCGCCGCCTGCGGCGGCGACACCGTCGAGGCGACGCGCCGGTTCGCCGACCTCTCCTACCCCGAGACCAATGTGACGGCGCTCGTCGACTTCGACAACGACTGCGTCGCGACCAGCCTCGCCTGCGCCCGGGCGCTCGGCGAGCGGCTCTGGGGCGTGCGTCTCGACACGAGCGAGACCCTCGTCGACCGCTCGCTGTGGGGCGACATGGGTGCGTTTCGCCCCACGGGCGTCGCCCCCGAGTTGGTACACGCCGTGCGGCGGGGACTCGACGACGAGGGTTTTCGTCAGGTGCACATCGTCGTCAGCGGCGG
>CAYTRM010000017.1:0-15649 GCA_964440225.1 uncultured Thermoleophilia bacterium
AGCCTTTCGAGCTGCTCGTCGTCGGGCTCCGCCGGCGCCGCCTGCAGCTGTGGTCCGAGCTCCTCCATCATCTTCTGGAGGCGCTCCTCGCGCTTGGGATCGAGCGACCGGCAGGAGAAGGCCACGATGGTCAGACCGAGATCGTCCTCCAGCGCCTTGATCCTCTCGAGCTGATCGTCCGGGATGTTTCTCGCGATGTCGCACAGCATGTGGATCCTCCTTGAGTCCGCCACGGCGTAGTGTACCCAAGGCCCGGCGGTCCTGAAGCAGGCCGGCCGTCTCGCTCCTCCGGTCAGGCGACGGGCATGTCGGCGGACGCCTCCTCCGGCGTGTCCAGGATCACCCGCTCGCCGCGCGTGTGTCGCGCGACCGCGACGAACAGGGCGAGGGCGGCCACGCTGGAGGCGGCGATGACGAGCGCCATCGGCAGGCCGCCGACCCCGCCCCCGAGCCCGACGAGCGGTGTGGCGAGGGCGCCGAGGCCCAGGCGGAGCGTGCCGAAGTAGGCGGAGGCCGAGCCGGCGACCTCGGGATGCAGCGACAGCGCCAGCGCGGTCGAGTCGGGGAACACCATGCCGAGGCTGGCGACGAGCAGGAACAGCGGGATCGCCAGCCCCACGATCCCGAGGCCGCCGATGAGCGTGACCGCGAGGACCGCCGTGCCCGACAGGCTGCCGCCGATGAGGCCGGCGGCGAGGAGCTGCCGCGCGGTGAAGCGAGCCAGCAGGCGGTGGTTCGCCTGGCTCGCGATCAGCATGCCGACGGCGTTGACGGCGAACAGCACGCTGAACATGACCGGCGTGGCGCCGTAGAGATCCTGGTATACGAACGACGAGCCGGCCAGGTAGGCGAAGAAGGCCATGAAGGCGAGGGCGCTGGTGACGGCGTAGCCCATGAAGCCGGGGTCGCGGGAGAGCATCGCCATGGTGCGGAGGGTGGGCCCCGGTCCGGTCGCGGAGCGACGCTCCCGGGGCAGGCTCTCGTCGAGGCCGAAGACGACGCTCGCGACCAGCAGGACGCCGACGCCGGTGAGCACCACGAAGATGCCGCGCCACGAGGTGACGCGGAGGAGCTGGGCGCCGACGAGCGGAGCCACGATCGGCGCCATGCCGCTCACGAGGGCGAGGCGGGAGAGCAGCCGCGCCGCCTCCCGCCCGCGCGCGTAGTCGGTGACGACCGCGTTGGCGATCACGATGCCGGAGGCTCCGGCGAACCCCTGGATGAAGCGGACGCCCACCAGCACCCCCACCGACGGCGTGAGCGCGCACGCCAGCGCCGAAGCGGCGAACACGCCGAGACCAACGATGAGCGGCAGGCGCCGCCCGTACGCGTCGCTGAGCGGCCCTGCCAGCATCTGGCCGAGGGCGAGCCCGGCGAGAAAGGTGGTCACGGTCAGCGCGATGGCCTGCGTCGTCGCGCCGAGGTCGCTCGCAACCGTGGGAAGCGCGGGCAGGTAGAGGTCGGTCGCGAACGGCCCGATCGTGCACAGGCCGCCGAGGATGACGATGAGAAGGGCCAGCCGCCGCGGGCTGAAGTCGCTGAGTCGGGAAGCGTGATCCACGCCCGGCAGACTACTCCGCACCCCCGGGGCATCGCTACCTCGCCGCCTCGACGAGGCCGTCGCGCCGTGAGGCGGACGGCGCGAAGAGGTAGAGTCAGGGGGCGGCGCTCCGGGAGAGTGCGGCGATGGAGGGCCGGGGGCCGGGCGGCTCGCGGCCGCGGCCCCGAGCGACGGAGGTGAAGCGGTGCGCATACTCTACGGCGTCGCCGGTGAGGGCATGGGCCACGCGACGCGCTCGCACGCGTTTCTCGCCGACATCGTGGGCGATCACGAGGTCCTGATCGTCGCCTCGGGGCGCGCCCATGACTACCTGGCGCAGCACTTTCCCGAGGTCCGCGAGATCCTCGGGTTCTCGCTCGCCTACGAGGACAACGCCATCCGCCGCTGGGAGACGGTCGCGCAGAACCTGCGCGGCGCCGTGAGCGGGTGGCCGGCGCAGGTGCGCAGCTTCTACGAGGTGGCCCGCGACTTCGATCCGGACGTCGTCGTCAGCGACTTCGAGTCGTTCGTCCTCACGGTCGCCCGGCGCGAGCGCGTGCCGGCGATCAGCGTCGACAACATCATGATGCTCGACCGCTGCCGCCACGACGAGGGCATCATCGGCGGCGACACCCTCGACTTCGAGCTGGCTCGTCAGATCGCGCGGACGAAGGCCGCCGGCCTGCATCACGCCATCGTGCCGACCTTCTTTCGGCCGCCTCTGCGGCGCAAGGCGACCACGCTGGTGGCGCCCGTGCTCAGGGACGCGGTGCTCGCCGCCGTGGCGGAGCGGGGCGAGCACATCCTGGTCTACCAGACGGCCGCGGGCAGCGAGAGCCTCGTGAAGGCGCTTCACGAGACGGGGCTGCCCTGCCGGCTCTACGGCGTGCGCCGTGACCTCGACGACGATCTGGTCGACGGCGAGCTCGTGTACCGGCCGTTCAGCGAGCCGGTCTTCCTGCAGGACCTGCGCACGGCTCGCGGCGTCATCGCCGGCGGCGGGTTCTCGCTGCTGTCGGAGTGCGTGTACCTGGGCAAGCCGGCGCTCTCGATCCCCGTCACCGGCCAGTTCGAGCAGACGCTCAACGCGCGCTACCTCGAGCGGCTCGGGTACGGGGAGTACGCGGAGGCGCCGACGCCGCAGGCCATCGGCGCCTTCCTCGAGCGCCTGCCCCGGCACACGCAGGCGCTCGCCGGCTACCGGCAGGACGGCAACATCGAGGCGCTCGCCGCGCTTCGCGAGCAGCTCGCGCTCGTGGCGCTCCGGCGCGCCGGCCGCCGCGGCGCCGGCCGCCGCGCCCGGACCGCCGCCGACGCGCATCCGCCGGCCGGCACAGGCCCGTCCTCGTGACCCTCGTCGTCGCCGCGCCTCTGCTTGGCCTGCTCGCGGTGGTCATGGCCGCCGTCGAGATCGAGATCGAGGGTCCCTACGGCTGGGCCGAGAAGCTTCCGACCCCGTATCGCGTCAGCGGCCCTCTGGCCCGCCTCTTCGGCCTGGTGCTCGGCGGAAAGCCGCTCACCGGGTACAACCTTCTGCTGTTCGCGGCGACGCTCGTCGCCTTCCATCTGCCGTTCGCCTTCGGTGTGGCGTGGACGGTGGCGACGGAGCTCGTCGTGCTCGCCGCCTGGATCGCCTGGAGCGCCCTCTGGGACTTCCTCTGGTTCCTCCTGAACCCGGCCTACGGCTGGCGCCGCTTCCGGCCGGGCAACGTCTGGTGGCACTCGCGCTGGCTGTGGCGGCTGCCGCTCGACTACTCGGTCGCGGTCGTCGTCTCGCTCCTCGTGGCGCTCGTCGCGCAACTCGTCGCCGACGGCAAGCCGGAAGGCGCCGGCGCCGGTGGGGCGGGACCGTTGGCGGAGCAGGCGCTGCTGCTCGCCGCCTTCGCCGTCTGGGCGCTCGTCGTCGGCCTGCTCTCGCCGCTCTACGCGCGGCTTCATGGACACACGCACGCGGCCGCCTTCGACGAGCGCGACCACGTGCCCATCACGCCGCCTCCGGGCGACACCCGGGACCGGCCGGGTCGCTGAGCGGTCTCGCGCCGACCGCCCTCGCGCCGACCGCCCTCACGCCCGCCCACCGACTCGGGCGCCTTACGAAGTCTTCACACTCTCCGCAAGACCGTCGAACAACTCCGGGCACACTCAGGTCGCCACCCGGACCGGAGAGGACGTTTCCCTATGCTTCGTCACACCGTCATCGCATGTGTCGCGCTCGCTGCGCTCGCCCCTCTCGCGCGAGTCGTGTGCCGCGTCCCGAGCAGGGAAGCCATGCCGCCTCGTCTCCACGGCAGAGACCGCCGGAGGGAGCGCCCGTGACGATCCTCGAGCATGCACGAGGCGGTAACCGCGATGCGGGGATGGATCGCTCGCTCGCCGTGCCCGCTTGCCGTGACGGCCAGAGGGCGGGAGCCGCGGGCCTGGGCAGGTTGGGAGTCGGGACGTGGCCGCTGCCCCACGACGGCCTTCGGCTGCCCGGCGCCGAGCGTGTCGACGAGACGCTGCGATCCGTTCTTCAGCGCGCCTTCGAGATGGGCATCGACTGGATCGATACCGCGCACAGCTACGACGACGGCGCTGCGGAGGAGGCGGTCGGGCGCTTTGTGTCCGGCCTGCCCGCCGACGTGAGGCCGATCGTCCTCACCAAGGGCGGTGTGGTCAGGGACATGGCGCTCGGCCGGCCGCGACCCGTGGCCGTCCTGCGGCCGTCCGTCATACGCGCGCAGCTCGAGGCGTCGTTGCGGAGGCTGCGGCGCGAGGCGGCGGACGTCTATCTGCTGCACTATCCGGACATGACGGGGGTTCCCGTCGAGGAGTCGTGGGGCGAGGTACTCGGGCTCGTCCGGGAGGGCCTCATCGGGATGGCCGGTCTCTGCGGCTTTGCCGATGACGACATCCGGCGCTGCGCCGCCGAAGGAGGGGTCGATGTCGTGATGCAGCGTCTGACGCCGTTGTGCCCTGAAGACGGTGCGGCTCACCTTCGCCTGTGCCGCGACCTCGGTGTCGACCTCATCGTCTGGAACCCCGGCCAGACGGGGCGGCTGCTCGACCCGGCCGCCGCCGGCCCGTTGTCGGGAACGCCTCTCGACACGCCTCGAGACAGGCTCAGGGCGCTCGCGGATGCCGATATCGGCAGGGAGATTGCGCTCACCGCCGCTCTTCGGCACGTCGCGGCGCGGCACGGCGTGACGCCCGAGGCGATCGTCGTGGCCTGGCAGCTCTCTCACGAGGACGTGACGGCCGTCGCGATGGGCGTGTATCAGGCGGCGCACGTCGACGCGAGCCTGCCGGGGCTCACGGTCTCGCTCTCCGCGGACGACCTCCGCGAGATCGACGATGCCTCCCGGTCGTCGCCGGCGATGTGGCGGGCGACGGCGAGGGATCCGCTCCGGGACGAGACTCGCTCGGCGTAGGCTCGCGAGTCGCGGCGGCCTTCGGGGCTGCTCTCGCCGGTCAACTCGACTCGGTCGGCGGGTCTACGGGAAGGCGGATCGAGAACGCCGCTCCGCCATCCTCGCTGCTGCTCGCTTCAACCTGGCCGCCCATGGTCTCGACCAGTTCACGCACGAGCGCGAGGCCGAGACCGGTGCCGACCGGCCGCGTCGCTTTGTAGCGATCGTACAGACGGAAGCGGTCGAAGGCGTGCGCGAGGTCGTCGGCGTCGAGCCCGGGCCCCGAATCGACGACGCGGATCGAGCCCGGCTGCACGGCGACGCGCACGGCGCCGCCTGCCGGGCTCAGGCGGAGCGCGTTCTCGACCAAATTCGTCACGCACTGGACGATCCGGTCCGGGTCGCCCCGTGCCGGCGACTCCGGCGACGCCATCAGCACCACTCGCGTCTCCAGCCTGTCCGCGGCGGCCTCGCAGCGCCTGACGGCTTCCGCCGACAGCTCGGCGAGGTCGACCGGCTCCGAGCGCACTGTGAAGCGCTCCTGGCCGAGCCGCGCGAGATCGAGCAGGTCCTCGACGAGGCGCTCGAGGCGAGCGCTCTCGGACAAGATGAACTCGCTCGCCATCTCGGGCGCGACGACGCCTTCGGCCTGGCCGAGGGCGAACCCGCGGATCGCCGCCAGCGGCGTCCTGAGTTCGTGGGTCACCGACAGCAGAAAGACCTTCTCCGCCAGACGAGCGCGCTCGAGTTCCTGAGACATGTGGTTGAAGCTCAGGGTGAGCGAGCGCAGCTCGCGAGGGCCGCGAGTCTCGATCGGGAGCGGTGTCGACCCCGCGGCGACTTGCCGGCTCGCCCCGGCGACACGTGAGACCGGGCGGGTGACGGCGCGCGCGACTATGAGGGAGGCGGCTGCGGCGCAACCCACCGCCAGAAGCGCGCCGAGCAGGAGCCGCCCGGTCCACTGCCGCCAGTCGACGATGGGCGTGGTGTACGGACGCTCGAGGACGAAGACCTCTGAGCCTCGGCGGACCGCTGCGTACATCTCCCGCCCGGGCTGGTCCTGTCTGCCGGTGACGACCCCGGCGGCCTCCAGCTCGGCAACAGACTCCGGCGGCAGATGGGTGTCGACGGCGTCGGCGGGGAAGATCGAGAGGGCACGATCGACGCCGGCCACGGCGTCCTGGATGGCCGCCCGCTGCTCACGCGGCTGCTTCTCGATGATGGCCGAGAGCAGGTTGGCGTGGCGCGCGAGCGCGGCGAGATCGGCGTTCTCTATGCTCGCCTGGAGGACCACGGCCCCCAAGATCAGGAAGGCGACGAGCGGGACGGCTGTGGCGAGAAACACGGCCAGCCACATCCGGGCCCACAGTCGGTCAAGCATGCTCGCTCCCCTCCGGCCGCCGCCGCCGCGGCGACCGGCTAGCCGCGGATCGCCTTGTAGCCGACCCCGTACACGGTCTGGATGAGCTCGGGACGCTCCAACTTGCGGCGGACCTGGGCGACGTGCACGTCGACCGTCCTGGTGCCGCCCGGGTAATCCATGCCCCACAAGCTATCGAGGAGCTGGTCGCGCGTGAACACCACGCCGCGATGCGCCATGAGGTGCGTGAGGAGATCGAACTCCTTTGCCGTGAGTTCCACACACGAGCCGTCAACGGTCACTTCGCGCGCTTCGCAGTCCACCTCGACTCCGGACAGCGAGAGCATCGACCTGCCGGCCGTCGGCCCGCTGCGGCGCAGCACGACCTTGACCCGAGCCATGAGCTCGCGCGGCGAGAAGGGCTTGGTGACGTAGTCGTCGGCCCCGAGCTCCAGGCCGGCGACGCGGTCGGCCTCATCGGTCCGGGCGGTGAGCATGATGATGGGGATGGTGGTCCGCGCCTTGATCTCGCGACACACATCGAAGCCGTCCATGTCGGGGAGGCCGATGTCGAGGATGACGAGCGCCGTGGCTCGCCGTTCGAGCTCCGAGAGCGCCTCGGCGCCGCTGCGTGCCCAGACGACGGAGTACTCGTCGTGACGGAGGTACTCCTGCACCAGTGTGCCCATGCTAACTTCGTCTTCGACAAGGAGAACGGTCCCGCGCATGCCCTCATGATACCCGTCCGCAGGGCTGCGCCGGCGCAGCGGCGTCAGACGCGCTCCACCAGGTCGTCGCGGCCGTCGGCGACGAAGTACGCGGCCGTGACCGTGGCGATCGTAAACGGCACCGCGAGGATCGCCAGCGGGCCGTCGGCGACGGCGTTCAGCGCCAGCAGCATGACGGTGAGCGCCAGGTGCTCCCAGAAGCCGTTGTCGCGGACCAGGTGGTAGCTTGCCGCCATCGCGTCGTAGACGCCCAGGCGCCGGTCGACCATGATCGGGATCACGTACAGCCAGATCGTCACGAGCAGCACGCCACCGACGATGGTGAGTGAGGCCAGGCCGATCAGCACGACGAGCACCACCGCCGCGACCAGGAAGTCCCAGAAGCGGTCCATGCAGGAGAAGACGTCTCCGATCTCGGCGGTACGCCCGTCGCGGATCCGCCCGGCGACCATGCTGTAGAGGCCGGCCAGCAGCGGGCCCGCGAGGATGCCCAGGGTGACGATGGAGAGGAGGCCGGCGATGAGACCGCCGACCAGCAGCGGGACGATGTCGGCGGTGAAGCAGTTCCAGCCGCCTTTGAAGGCGAGGCCGACGTCCAGGCGCGGGCGGGCGAGCGCCGGTGTTGCTTCGACGGATGTCATGGTGGGTTCCTTTCCCCGAGGGTGCGTTGACCTGAGACGAGACTACGGGCTCATGCAGCCCGCGTCGTCACCCCCGGGACTGAATCGGGGGTCAACCACAGGGGTGATCCGGCCCTTGCTGCGCACCCCCACGGAGGGAGGGCGCGGGCGCTCGCGGGGCAGAGAAACGAAGAAGGCGGCGGGCGGCCGGAAGGGCCGCCCGCCGCCTTGGACGAGTCACGTGGTGGCGCGCCGGCTAGCTCAGAACGCCATCCTGTAAGTGTTGGTCCAGATGCTCGGTCCCATGCCCCGGCCGATCGCCAGCGCCGCGAGCTGGATCTGCGCCCAGCCGTCGTAGATGCTCCGGTCGCGCCACTTGTTCCAGCTCTTCGCCCACTCGCGGTGCATGAACTGGAAGAGTCCGTGGTAGGGCCCGCTGACGACCCGGCGCTGCCCGGTCGACTCGAGCATCATGAGGCGGTAGAGGCCGGCCGCGCTGACGCCGTACTTGCGCGCGGCGATCTCGATCAGCGGCCGCCACTGGCCGCGGCTGCTCCACTTCTGTATCTGGACGCGCAGGCGGACGCGCTTCGCCAGCCGCTTCACCTTGGCGTTCCAGCGCGTGGTCATCGTGCGCAGCTTGACGACGCGCGCCTGCAGTGCCGCGACCTCCTCGTCGCTGACGACGCCGTCGGCCAGCAGCGCGGCCGCGAGCGCCTGATCCATGCCGGTGGGTATCGTCACAGCCGGCGCGGCCGGGTCGAGCGGCGCGGCGTCCGGATCCAGCGGGGTAGCGGCGAGGGCGGAGGGGTCCGTAGCGGCGCGGAGCTCGCGGGCTCCCGTCAGGTTCGCGACGGCGAGGCGCTGGCGCTGGCGCGCCTGCTGCCTCTTCTCCTTGGCTTGGCGCAGCTGCTGCTTGAGTTGCTTGATGGTCGGTTGACCTGCCGAGGCCGGCGCCGCGACGATCGCGGTGGCCAGCAGGGCGAGGACGATGAGGATCCCGAGGTGTCTGAGACGCACGGTGTCCTTTCCACGTGGTGTCCCGCTGAGGCAGTGGCTCTGCCTGTGCCCGGCGGGCGGTCCGCGCCCGGGCGCGCGCCCGCCACACGGCATGTCCGTCAGATGGAAGAGGGGAGACGAATCTGCTGGGGGTGGGGCGCGGGGGCGCCTCTTCTGCGTAGATTCGTGCGCCATTGAACCCTATACGAGGCGCGAATGCAACCCGATGCGCCTGCCTCGCGGCCGGGCCGGCGCGTATGCCGGCCCGGTGAGGCTCGCCTCACTGCAGGCGTAACCCTGCCGCCGGCAGCCAGGAACCGTCGAGAGCGCCGCCGGTGACGAGCAGGCGGTCGACCCCGTTGACCACGGCGCGACTGGACACCGCCACCGTCTCCGTCTCGGCCGGGGTGAAGCTGCGCGTTCCCGTCACGCGGCCACCGGCCGTGATCAGGCGTCCGACGTAGCGTCGTCCGGCCTCAAGAGTGAGCCGGCGGGAGGGTACGTACTTCAGCGTGGCCGCCGCGCCCGTCGTGTAGACGATCCCCGGTCGTTCCCTCAGCCAGTAGCCGCGCAGGCCGCCGGAGGCGAGCTGTACGAACACGCCGCGGCCGCGCACCCTCTGGCGGGCGGCGATGCCGCGCGTGCGCGTCGCGCGCACGCGCAGCGTGCGGCGCCCGATGATCTCCCCGCCGGCCCGGAAGAGGAAGGCGGCGTGGGCGCCGCGCCCGACGCGAAGGCGTCCTCGCGTGGCCGCGGGGTCCGGGAAGTCCCGCGACAGCGTGTCCGCGAGGCGGGCGAAGCGGGCGTCGCCGGTCAGCGTGTACAGCTTCAGCAGTTGATCCGTGTGGATCACGTGGTACTTGCGGTTCGGGCTGCCGTGAAGCAGGCAGTACCGGCTGACCCAGCCGGGCCGCCTGAACGAGGGCAGGTAGTGGCGCACGGTCGTGGCGGCCCCGCAGAACAGGGCGCGCGCCTGCTCGTCGCCGAAGACGCGCCAGTACTCGTACACGCCGAACGCGGCGAAGCCGTGCCCGTTCAGCGTGTGGTCCACCGGGCGCTTGGGCCACTCCTCGAACCACAGGTAGCCGTCGTCGTCGATGGTCACGAGCCATGGCGCGTCCACGGGGCCTGTCTGCAGGAAGGCGGCGAAGGCGCCGCCGGCTGCCTCCGAGTACCGCGGATCACCCGTTTCCTCGTACAGGCGACAGAAGAGCGCGAGCCCGGCGCCCTGACCGAGGCACCCGAACCAGGGAGGCTGCATCCTGTCGCCCTTTCGCGCGTGCCGGTCCCGCGTGTACATGCTGGGGAAGAACCAGGCGCCCTCATGATGGAGGGACGTGTCGATGAGCCGCTGCGCCTGTGCGCGTGCGCGTTCGAGGTAGAACTCGTCGCCGGTGATGAGGTAGCTGTTCAGGTTGGCCATCCCCCAGCTCGCCTGCCCGCCCGGATAGTCGTAGGGCTTGCCGTCCACGATGCGCATTCGTACGCCTTGGTCATCGTGATAGCCCGGGTCGACCCTCGGCGCCACGGTCTTCGCGGCGAACGGCAGGTCGGCAGGACCGATCGCGGGCAGCGGGTACGAGTCGGAGACAAAGGCGAAGGGCGGCGGCGTGTCCGCGCGGGTGGATGGGGCGGCGGCGCCGCAGGTCACGACAGCCGCGCCGAGCAGGAGGACGGCGAGGGCGGGCAGCCTGTGCAACGTGAAGATGCGCTGCGCTCTGTGCTTCACGAGTGGTCCTCGCTGCAGGGATCCGGCCGACCGTGAGACGCGTCCAGCCTATCACTGCGCCCGGCCGCACGGTGGTGCGGACGTCGTCGCGACGCGTCGGCCGTCGGCGCCTGCGCCCCGCCGCGCGTCGTGAGATGTGGTTGAATTGGACGAGTGCTCAGGGCGCTGGTGGGCGACCATCCGCGTCACGCGACGGCGCCGCGCCGGCGCCGGGGCTACGCTGACAGAGGGAGAGTCGTGAATCCACATGGGTCACTCCTGGGTGCGCGGCGTATCGCCGTCGCGCTCATGCTGCTGCTGGTGATGGCCGTCACGCCGGGCGCCTCGCTGCTGACCACGGCGGACGCGCGCGCCGCAGAACTGACGTCCCGGTTCGCGATCCAGGACAGCCGCGTCTGGCTCCGCTCCTCACGGGTCATCGTGGGCGACCAGGGCTGGTCGCCGTACTTCCGTCCGGGTGTCGTCGTGTGGGACGGGGGGAGCATCGTCGGTGGTCATGGAATGGCCCCCGGCAACGACTTCTCCGCACAGACCCTCGCCCTCGTCCCGCGGGTCTGCCGGAGCTACGAGTCGGTCACCGCCGGAGCCGACATCGCCGACATGGTCGTCGAGGCTCCGGCCGAGGTCGATGCGCGGTATCGCGCCGGCGCCGACGGCAACGTGTGCGTCGTGCACGCCGGCGGCAGCGATCTCAAGAGCGGACGCGACCCCGGCGTCGTCTTCGACCAGATCCGCACCTACTGCGCCGGCCGGCGCGACGCTGGGTTCGCCGTGGTCGTGGTCACGATCCTGCCCCGGACCGACGTTCCCACCTTCGAGGCGGCCCGGGCGACCCTGAACGGCATGCTGCGCGCACACTGGCGGGAGTTCGCCGACGGGCTTGCGGACGTCGCCGCCGACCCGCGTATCGGCGACATTTACGACAACCTCGACCAGCGGTACTACCGCGCCGACGGCAAGCACCCCAATGCCGCCGGGTACGCGGTGATGGCGTCGGTGACCGCGCCGGTGCTCATCGACCTTCCTTGGCTGTCGCAGGCTGTGGACATGCGTCTGCGCAACGCCGGCGCCGAGTGGGGGGAGTGGCGCGCCTACGCGGCGCTCACCACGTGGTGGCTCGCGCCGGGCGACGGCGCCAGGAGGGTGGAGGCGGAGTACCGGCAGGGAGTGGAGGATCCGGTGGTCGTCGGTGACGGCATCAAGGTCGACACCGTGGGCCCGACGACGCGGGCGCTGCGCTCGGTCGCCGTGCGCCGCGGCCGCCAGGCCGTCCTCGCGTACCGTGTGCTCGACGCCGACCCGCACGGACCCTACGCCACGGTGGTGCTCCGGATCCTGCGCGGCGACAAGGTCGTCAAGTCGATGGTCCGGCATCGCCGGGCCATCGGAGACCGCCACCGGCAGTCGTTCACGTGCATCCTGCCCGCGGGCAGGTATCGCTGGGAGGTGCTTGCTCGCGACACCGCGGGGAACCGCCAGAGCGTGGCCGGCAGCGCGCGGCTCGTCGTGCGCTGAGGACGCCGGCTCGGCTAACGGCGCCGCGTGATTGTGGCTCGCGGCGCTCGAACGTATCATGGCAGAGCTGAGAGACGCCCTGCGGGGCGCCGAGTATCAACCGTCCGGTCCGGGCCCTCCATTCTGCCGCTGGAGGGAGGCAGTAGCCGAGCCAGAGCCCGCGCCGGTCAGAGGAGGCTGCATGACGACCGACGCGGCCCTTGCCCCTCCCGGGGCCTGGACGACCGATCCATCACGACTTCCGGCGGAGCTCTCTCGCTCCTTCCGCGCCGTCATGGGCTGGGGCGGGGTGGCCGTGTGGGGCCCCGACGTCGACATCGTCGATCTCACCCGGGAGTTCGCCGCGCGCACCGTCCAGGAGTGCTGCGGCCAGTGCTTTCCCTGCCGCATCGGCATGCACGAGGTGTCGGACATCCTCGAGGAGATCTGCGCCGGACACGGCGATGAAGCCCGTCTCCAGCGTGCGCTGGAGCTGAGCCGCCACGTTGCCGAGGCTTCTCGCTGCGACCTCGGGCGAAACGGCGGCGCGACCGTGCTGGAGGCGCTGGAGCAGAACGCCGAGCGTTTCGCGGCCGCCGTCACCGCCAAGCGCCCGATTCCGCGCGCCACGTACGCGTCGACAGTCGTGGCGCCGTGCATGGCGGCCTGCCCGGCGGGGGTGGACATTCCCGCCTACGTCGAGCAGCTGCGCCTGGACGACGTCGACCGGTCCGCCGAGGCCGTGCGGCGGCGCTGCCCGATGCCGGCGACCATCGGGCGCGTCTGCGTGCGTCCCTGCGAGGACGCCTGCCGCCGAGGCTCCGTGGACGAGCCCATCGCGATCCGCACCCTCAAGCGCTTCGTCGCCGACAGCGAGCCCGAGGTGCAGGCCTGCGCCATGCCGGGGCAGCCGCGCGTGGCGATCGTCGGCGCCGGTCCGGCCGGGCTGGCCTGCGCCTACTACCTGGGACTCGAGGGCGTCACGAGCACGATCTTCGAGGCGCTGCCCGAGGCCGGCGGCATGGCGGCGGTCGGCATCCCGGACTACCGGTTGCCGCGCGATGTGCTGCGCTCCGAGGTCGAGCGCGTCGAGGCGCTCGGCGTCAAGATCGAGTACAACTCCCGCTTCGGCGTCGATGTGACGATGGACCAGTTGTTCGAGCAAGGGTACGAGGCCGTGTTCATGGCCGTCGGCGCTCACCAGTCGGCGCGCATGGGGTGCGAGGGCGAGGACGCCGGCTACGAGGGCTTCATGCCCGGCGTCGAGTTCCTGCGCGCGATCGCCTTCGGCGAGACGCCGCTCACGGGCAAGACGATGGTCGTCATCGGCGGCGGCAACGTGGCCATGGACTGCGTCCGCTCGGCCCGCCGCCTGGGCTTCGATGACGTGCGCCTGCTCTACCGGCGGACCGAGGCCGAGATGCCGGCCGACGCCGTCGAGATCGCCGAGGCGAAGGAAGAGGGCGTCGAGTTCGTCACCCTCGTGGCGCCTACGCGGATCGTCGCCGAGGACGGCAAGGTCGCCGGCGTCGAGTGCCGGCGCATGCAGCTCGGCGAGCCCGACGCCTCCGGCCGCCGCCGTCCCGAGCCGGTCGAGGGCTCCGAGTTCGTCATCCCTTGCGACTGCATCGTACCGGCGATCGGCCAGGTGTGCGGGGTGGACCAGCTCGTGCCGAGCCACATCGAGGTGAGCAGGTGGAAGACGCTCGAGGTCGACCCGATGACGATGCAGTCCGCCGACCCGCGCGTGTTCGGCGGCGGCGACTGCTTCACGGGGCCGAGCAGCCTCGTCGCGGCCCTCGCCGCCGGCCGCCGCGCCGCGCGCTCCATCGGCGCCTTCCTGCAGGGCGCTCCCGTGGCTCCGCCGCCCGCCGAGCGCTTGGAGCACGCCATGCTCGAGGTCGTCCGCAACGAGACCCAGGCGCCGATCCCGTTCTCGGGCAGCAGCGAGAAGCTGCGGCCGCTCGTCGTGCCCCCCGACGTCCGCATCCAGTGCTTCGACGAGGTCGAGGGACCGGTCAGCGCGGCGGAGGCGCGGCGAGAGGCCGAGCGCTGCCTGCGCTGCTATCGCATCGCCGTGGCGGTGATCTGAGATGACCGAGGTACCGATGCCCGCCGCGCCGCAGCTCACCATCGACGGCCGGGTCCTCGCGTTCGAACCCGGCCAGACCATCCTGGATGTGGCGAGCGCCAACGGCATCGCCATCCCGACGCTCTGCTATCTGCCGGAGGCGGGCCACCGTGACGTGTGCCGCCTCTGCGTGGTCGAGGTGGCCGGCGCCGGCCGGCTGCTGCCGGCCTGCAGCACACCGGCCACCGAGGGCATGGACGTGAGCACGGCCAGCGACCGCGTCATGACGTCCCGGCGCGCGACTCTCGAGTTGCTGATCGGCTCGGGTCGCCACACCTGCATCACCTGCGACTCGCTCGGTGACTGCGAGCTCAGCCGGCTCGCCTACGAGTACGGCGTGGAGCCGCCCGCCGAGCTGCCCGCCGACGACTTCCCGCTCGTCGAGGACGCCTACGTCATCCGCGACTACTCCAAGTGCATCCTCTGCGGCCGCTGCTGGGCCGCGTGCACGGCCATCCAGGTGCACGGCGTCGTGCCCCACCCCTCGGGCCGGCGCGCGGAGCGCGCCGGCGGCAAGGACTGGTATCCGCTGCCCGACCTGGACCAGTGCGTCTTCTGTGGCCAGTGCGTCGACGCCTGTCCGGTCGGCGCGCTCACGGAGCGGACGGCCAAGGGCGTCGCGCGGCAGTGGGAGCTCCAGCGCGTGCGCACGACCTGCCCCCACTGCGGCATGGGCTGCCAGACCATCGTCCATCTCAAGGACGGCGAGGTGGTCAAGGTCACCGGCGCCGGCGACGTGCCGCCCAACCGCGGTCGCCTCTGCCGTCGCGGCCGGTTCGCCGTGCTCGACCCGGACGATCGTGAGCGCATCGCGGAGCCGATGCGGCGCCGCGACGGCGAGCTGGTGAGCGCGACGTGGGACGAGGCCCTCGACGAGGTCGCGGCGCGCCTCTCGGCGATCGCCGAGCGTGACGGCGCCGGCGCGATCGCCGGCCTCATCGCGCCGGGGTGTACGAACGAAGAGGCGTACCAGGCGCAGAAGTTCTTCCGCGCCGCGCTGGGCACCAACAACGTCGACCACCGACCTTCCCGGGAGTCGCTGGTGTCGCTGGCGAGCGCCGGCGTGGGAGCCGGCGTGTGCTACACGTCGGGCGCGCTCGCCGTGCTCGAGGAGGCGCGCGCCGTGCTGGTCGTCGGCGACGGCGCCGTCACCGACCACCCCGTGGCCGGAGCGGCCGTGCGCCGCGCCGTGCGCGACGGCGCCCGGCTCATGGTGCTCGACGCCGGGCACAGCGACCTCGGAGACGCCGCCGCCGTGCGCGTCACCGTCGAGCCCTCGGCGATCCCGGAGGTGCTCAACGGCATCGTCGGGGTGCTGCTGGCGGGCGAGCTCGCCGAGCGTCGCGATGCCGGCGAGACGCTGCCGCACGAGCGCGAGCTCGAAGCCCTTCTGGCGGCGTTCCTGCCGGAGCGCATCGCCGACGACGCCGGCGTCGAGGCGGGCACGATCCGGGCCATCGCCGAGAGCCTCGTGGCGATCCGGCCGGCGGTGGTCTGCGCGACGCTGGGCGCCGACGACGATCTCGCCGGCACGAGTGCGGCGGTCGTCAAGCTGCAGTCTCTGCTGGACGACCTCGCCGGCGCGCGGAGCGTCTCGCTGCCGCTCGGCGCCGGCAACGCCCAGGGCCTCGCCGCGATGGGCGTCGCTCCCGACCTTTT
>CAYTRM010000018.1:0-3149 GCA_964440225.1 uncultured Thermoleophilia bacterium
TACGAGGTGTTGGGCGTGCCTCGCGACGCCTCCTTCGAGACGATCCGTCACGTCTACCGTCAGCTCGCCCGGGCCTGCCATCCCGACGCCAACCCCGGGAATCCCGTCGGCGTGGAGCGGCTGAGGCAGATCACCGAGGCCTGGGAGACGCTGGCGGACCCGGAGCAGCGTGCCCGCTACGACCTCAGCCTCGGTCCTGAGCCTGGAGACTCCGGCAGGCGTTCTGCTGGGGCGCGTGGCCCTGCCGCCGATCCCGTCATCTCCGCCCTGAGCCCGGAGGCCCGCCGGCTCGCTGCCGAGCAGCCGCCCGGATGGGAGTACATGCTGTTCCCCCAGGTACTCCAGGACGAGATCGACACGTGCGCGGAGCTGAAGCGTGCCTATCTGCGAGGCGATTCCCTCGGCTCGCGCGAGCGAGTCTCGCGCTCGGGCATCGGTAAGTGGTCCGACCCGCGGATGAAGGAGCTCGACCGTCTGGTCGCCGACATCGAGAGCGCCATCAACGTGCGCCTGCCCTCCGCCCTCGGCGAGCCGGGGGAGTCCGGTGACGCCCGGGGAATCGTCTCCGCGGCACGATTCGTGGGCGCGAGGTACGGGGAGACGATCCGGTGGTCCCTGCGCGTCCGCAGCGCGACAGGTCCGCGGGGCTTCGACGCGGTCGTGGACGCCTTCGCGCGCTTCCCAGACGATGTGCTCGCCAAGGTGGAGTCGGCCGGAGGACCTCTGCTGGAGCGCGTCGTCACCAGTATCGAGAGGGCGTTGGCCGGTCACCCGGTGGAGCTGGAGATCCGGCTGGACTTCGAGCTGTCGCACCGAGAGGAGTTCTCGGCGGCCCTGAGACGGCTCGGGTGAAGCGCGACCGGTAGCGATCAAGCGATCGGCTTCGCGTCGGTACGCGGATCGGGGCGTCGCTCTGTTCCACGCGTCGCGTGAGCGTCACCCCCGCTGCGCGATCGTCATCCTTGTGCCGCGCAGCGGCACTCGCCAAGCTTGACGGCATCAAACGAGCTTGCGGCATGACGACGACTCGGTCGTCGCCTCCGCTTCCAGTGATCCCCGGCGCCGGTGGCCACGGCGAGGTCGTGGTTTAGAACTTGCATCAGAGTGACGATGCTCTAAACTGATGACAGTCGTTCCTGGAGGGCTGAGATGATCAGTGAGAGGCTCAAGGCCGCCCGTCGTGTGGCGGGTCTGACCCAAGCCGAAGTGGGGCACCTGATCGGCGTCACCAACGTCGCCGTGTCCAAGTACGAGCGCGGGCTCGTGACCCCGGATGGGGAGCGGCTGGTCGGCCTCTCGCGGGCCTTGGGCGTGCCCGTTGCCCAGCTGGTGCGTCAACAAACGGACCTGAGACTCTCGGTCGCGTCCTATCGCTGGCACCCACTGAAGCGACAGAGCCGCAGAGCCGCGGAGGCGGTCGAGGCCAAAGCCCACGACTGGCTGGAGCGGTATGTTGCGATCGAGCAGCTGCTCGGCGAGGAGTCTCACACCACTGTCGCCGACCTGCGGGCCGCGGTCGACTTCACCCGCGATCCCGAAGACGCGGCAGAGCGTCTCCGTGGTCACTGGCAGATCGGCGGCGACGCTATCGAGAGCATGGTCGAGGTGCTCGAGGACAACGGCGTGAAGGTGCTGGTGCTGCCCGAGGCCGGCCCCATGGATGCGTGTTCCTATGAGCTCAACGAGGGGCAGCCGGCGATCGTCGTCAGCCGTACTCTCCCGGGCAGCGGTGGCGACTGCCCCGGGGATCGCCAGCGGTTCTCTCTTGCTCATGAGCTGGGGCACTTCGTTCTTGACGACGACCAGAGCGCTGAGGGCAGAGAGGCAGTCGCTCATCGCTTCGCCGCTGCCTTCCTCGTCCCCGCCGAGGCGGCGCGTAGAGAGCTGGGGGAGTCTCGCAGCACTGTGACCACCGCCGAGTTGGCCCTGCTGAAGCGCAAGTACGGCTTCAGCATGCAGGCGTGGATCCGCAGATCCGCGGAGCTCGGCATCCTCCGGCCTGCCGTCGCCAAGGCATCCTTGGCGACGGCCAGAAGCGCCGGCTGGGAGGACAAAGAGCCTGTGGACGTGGTGTTCGAGGAACCACAGCGGATGATGCGGCTGGCCCTTCGCGCCTGGGCCGAAGGCATCGTCTCGGAGAGCCGCGCCGCCGAGCTCTCGGGCTGCCCGCGTGGCCATTTCCGCCGCATGAGGAGTGATGCCTGGGAGGCGGTCGATGCCCGGGCATGTGCTTGACGCATGCTTCGTCGAGGACTTGCAGACAGCGGGATTGCTCGCGGCCAGCTGCACGAATCTCCAGCAGCCGCTGGTCGGCGGGTTCGCCGCCAGCGCCGACACGGAACTTGCCTCCCGCATGGCCGAGCTCGCGCGTTACGGTGTGCGAGTCCGGTATCTGACGAGTTCGGAGCTCCGGCAGCACGAGACGATGCGGGTGCACTATCGCGCCCTGTCAGTCGCAGATGCTGAGGCGCTGGTGATCGCGCGCGCAGACAGCGCCGTCTTGCTGACCGGAGACGGGTCTTTGCGCAAGGCGGCCCTCGATGCTGGAGTCGACGTCCGCGGCGTGATCGGAGAGCTCAAGAGGCTTGTCGCCGCGGTGATCATCGACCCGCCCGGGGCTCAGGCGGCTCTGGAGAGCATCGTGGCTTCCGGATCCCGCCTGCCGCGGGGCGAGGTCGAGGCGGCGCGACGTCAGTGGCTCAGGATGATCGCCAAGGGGCGCCGCATCGGGTAGCTCTGTGTTACGACGAATCGGACGTCGAGGCTTCACCGGCCACGTCGTAGCCCATCGCGCGATACCCCGCAAGCCGCTTCAGATGCATGCGTGCCAGCACGGGGACGCCACCATCCACGTAGTCGTAGATGACCACGTCCGCCTTGCCCGCGTGCTCCCGGTGCAGCCGGCCGGCGTACTGCTGCAGAGTGCCTCGCCACGCGACCGGCATGGCCAGGAAGAGCGTGTCCAGGCGCGCGTCGTCGAACCCTTCGCCGACGCAGCGACCGGTGGCGACGATGACTCGCGGGGCCTCGGGTGGCAGTGCCGCCATCGCCTCCGCGATCGCCCGCCGCTTCTTGGCTCCCATCCCGCCGGACATGGTGAACACTGTCGCCTCCGAATCGTCCAGCGCCGCGGCGAGGCTGTCGCGATG
>CAYTRM010000018.1:3249-15629 GCA_964440225.1 uncultured Thermoleophilia bacterium
GCGGCGAGCGCGGAGTAGACAGCTTGGATGCCCTGCTCTCCTTCCGTCGCCGACATCGCGAAGCCTGTGCACCTGATGACGACCCTGTGAGCGAAGGGACGCGCGGCGGCCTGGGCCTTGGCATCGGTGCGGAATCTGATCGGGCCGCACTGCATGGTGATGATCGGGTGATGCCCGTCACGGCGCACCGGAGTAGCCGTCAGGCCGACGACGTACCTGGCCCTCACCTGCTTCAAGACCTGCTCGAAGCTGAAGGCCGAGAGATGGTGGCACTCGTCGACGATCACGTGCCCATAGTCGGCCACGAGGTCGGCGACTACGCCCTTCTCGTTCAGGGACTGGATGACGGCGACATCGATGGCCCCGGTGGGTCTCGAGCGGCCTCCGCCGATCACGCCGATCGCGGCGGGCGGAAGGTCGAGGAAGGCCGAGAGCCGCTCGCGCCACTGGTCCATCAGCTGGCGGCGATGCACCAGCACCAGCGTGTTGACTTGTCGGGCGGCGATGAGCCAGGCGCCGACGACCGTCTTGCCGAACGCGGTGGCGGCGCACAGGATGCCGTTGTCATGCGCCAGGATCGCCTCGGCGGCATCGAGTTGCTGGGGAGTCAGCTCGCCGTGGAACGTCACGTCCAGCGGCCGCCCATCCGTCCTCTCGTCACGGCACCGGGGCTCGATGCCGTGGGTCCCGAGCAGGTCGAGCGCCGCCTCGAGGCAGCCTCGCGGCAGCGCGATGAAACCGGCGATCTCCTCCGCGCAGCAGATGAGCCTCGGCTTCGCGAAGGTCGGCAGCCTCATCGCCTGGGCGCGGTAGAACTCCGGGTTCTCGAACGCCGCCAGGCGGACGAGCCTGTCCTGCAGGCCCTGCGGGAGGTCCTTACTGCTCACGTACACGAGGTTGGCCGACACGACGTCGGTTGCGTCTGGGAAGGGCCCCGAGATGCGCGACTCCGCTTGCCGCCCCGAGGGTGGGAGCGTCCAGGGTGCCTCTGCGCCGTCATCCAGGGCGATGCGCTCGCCGAGGGCATCGGCGCCGTCCAGCACCTTCTCGAGTGCTCGCGCGACGTCGTCTGCGGTCATCCGCACCACACCGGAGAGCAACTGCCACTGATCCCGCACGGGTCGGCAGTCCGCATCGACGAACACGCTCTTGCCCTCATCCCTCGGCTTGCGCTGAAGCGGCAGGGCGATCAGGTTGCCGAACCCGCCCCTGGGGAGCGTGTCCTGGCTGGGGAAGAGGCGGTCGTACGAGTCGAGGCCCACCTCATGACGCTGCGCCGTCGTCCGGGTCAGAAGGGCCGAGCCGAGTCGCCGCGCTCGTGCGGCTTCGATCGCCTCGGCGAAGAACACCCAGACGTGCGCGCCGTCGCCGGACCGAGAGACCTCCACGTGGGCCGGCACATCGAACTGCCGGCACACGTCGGTGAAGGCCGAGGCGTCGTGCCGCCACTCGGCCTTGTCGAAGTCGAGGGCGAGAAAGCGGCAGGTCTCGTCGGGCAGCAGGGGGTAGACGCCGACGGTGTGCCTGCCCGTAAGATGGTCGCGGATCACCTCGTCGGTGACTGGAAGCAGTTCCCGGCTCGGGCAGTCGGCGCACTTGACCTTGGGCTTGTCGCACAGGGCGCGATCCCATTCGTGGGCGCACGCTGGGGCATAGCCGGACCGCCCCGCCTTGCTCTGCCAGCGCACGGCGAAGACATCGTCGCGGCCGCGGACGCCGTGTGCGTCGTCGCCGGTGAGGGCAAGTTGCTCGCCGCTGCTGACTCCGTCCCGACTCCGCTCGATCCTAGCAGCGACCTCAGGCGAGCGTTCTCAGCACGCAACCTCGCGCACTCGGCGCGCGCAGCGGCAAGATCCTCCAACTCGCCGTCGTTCACCATGCCGGCATTGTCGCAGTCCCAAGGGCCAAGCGGAACCTCTTCCTCGTCGGGGAATCGGTGTGAGCGTGCCGCAGGCGCAACGTCCACCGGGCGAGCCGGTCGTCACTCTCCTCGACCGCAACCCCGGCGGCTACAGTCAATTCCATGGCCGGGCGTTGGCAGATCATCCACCTTGACCGCCTCGTCGGTCATGCTACCCTTGGGTCGTATACTCCCCGCTGGCAGCGCCGCAAGGCCCCCAGCGGGGTTATTCGTTCAGGCGCAGGTTGATGCTCCCTCCCTCCGTGTCGAGGGCCGCTTCCTTCATCGACGGCCAGAACCTGTTCGCGTCCGCTCGCAGCGCCTTCGCCATCAGGACTCCCTCTGTCGACGTCGTCGCCCTCAGCCGTGCAGTGACGACAGCACTGGGCTGGAGGCTCACCGAAGTCCGCTTCTACTCCGGCGTGCCGACCGCGAAGGACAACGAGAGGCTGCATCACGCCTGGGCCAGCCAGCTGCGCGGGATGCGAGCGCAGGGAGTGGGCGTCACCGTCCGGCCGCTGCGGCGGCACCGCAAGCGCGTTCGTCTCGACGACGGGAGGACGGTCGAGGGCGCCGTGCTCGAGGAGAAGGGCATCGACGTGCGCATCGCTCTCGACGTCGTGCGCGCCGTCACGGAGGGCAGATGCGATGTCATCCTCCTCTTCAGCCAGGACCAGGACTTCGCGGAAGTCGCGGCCGAAGTGCGTACGATCTCGAGGGAGCAGCGGCGATGGGTCAAGATCGCCAGCGCCTACCCTGTCGGCGACGGTACGGTCAACCGTCGCGGAGTGGACCGCACCGACTGGGTGCCGATCGACCGTGCGACCTACGAGGCCTGCCTGCTCCACCGCCGGTGAGCCGCGCGCTGCTCTCGAGGACATGATCACAGCACAGGTGCTGAATAGAAAGCCATTACGTTTGCACAAACACGCAGAATAGGGTATTTTCTGCAAACATAATGGCAGATACAGTTGACATACGGTCGTTCCTGGACAATCTACAGGCGCAGGGCCGATACTCCTTCACGGACGCTGAGGCCCGGGGCGCCGTCACCTCGTCTCCTCGCGCCGCGGCCGAGGCGCTGCGTCGCCTCCGCGGCGGCGGACGCGTCGCTACGCCGCGCAAGGGCTTCGACGTCATCGTCCCGCCCGAGTACCGCGAGGCGGGGTGTCCTCCGGCGAGCTGGTTCGTCGACGATCTCATGCGCTTCGCGGGGCGGCCCTACTACGTGGCTCTGCTGAGCGCCGCCGCCATCCACGGCGCCGCCCACCACCAGCCGATGCGTCTTCAGGTCATCACCGACAGGCCTCTGCGACCCGCCGGTGCCGGGCGCGTGCGCATCGTCTTCCATGTGAGCCGGGACGCGGAGACGGCGCCCGTCGTTCGCGTCCAGACCGACACCGGCTTCATGCGCGTCGCCACGCCCGAGACGACGGCGTTCGACCTCGTGCGCTTCGCCGAGGCGTCGGGGGGGCTCGGCAACGTGGCCACCGTCCTTGAGGAGCTCTCTGAGACGATGCAGTCCGACGCGCTCCGTGGGCTGGCTACGAGCCGGCCGACTCCGGAGGTCCAGCGGCTCGGCTATCTGCTGGACCTCATCGGCCGGCCGCAGCTCGCCGACCCCCTGGCGCGGGCGCTGGCCGCCAGGCGAGTGCGCCCGGTCCTTCTCGCGCCCGGCACCAAGGACGGTCCGCGCGGCGCCGGGCCGCCGCCATGGCGGGTCGTGAGCAACGAGATCGTCGATCTCGATCGGTGATCCCTCGCGCGCACATCACCGAGTGGAGGGCGCAGGCGCCATGGCCGGCCGACTCGCAGGTCGAGCAGGATCTCGTCATTTCCCGTGTGCTGGTCGAGATGTACGCTCGCCCGCGGGTCGCCGAGACGCTTGCCTTTCGTGGCGGCACCGCGCTGCACAAGCTCCACTTCAGTCCACCGGGTCGCTACTCGGAGGACATCGATCTGGTGCAGATCGACGCTGGGCCCATCGGCTCTGTGCTCGATGAGGTGCGCGCGGCGCTCGACCCGTGGCTCGGCGAGCCGAGCCGGGCGCGAGGCGCCGACGGCGTCAAGCTCCTGTATCGCTTCGAGACCACGACGCTGCCCACCCAGCGCATGCGCGTGAAGGTGGAGATCAACACGCGGGAGCACTTCGCGTGTCGTGGACTACGCATCCATCAGTACGCCGTCGTCAGCCGGTGGCTGGAGGCCTCCGCTCCGATCACCACCTACGACGTGGAGGAGCTGCTGGGCACCAAGATGCGCGCGCTCTATCAGCGCAAGAAGGGGCGCGACCTGTACGACCTTTGGGCTTCCTTGAAGCTCCTCGAAGTCGACGCGGATGGCATCATCGAGTGCTTCCAGCGCTACGTTCACTCGGGCGGCACTTCGGTCACCCGTGCGATGCACGAGGAGAATCTTGGCGGCAAGCTCGCCTCCGCCCCCTTTCGCGATGACGTCCTGCCCCTGCTTCGCGACGCTGATGCGTACAGCGTCGATGAGGCGGGCGCACTCGTGCATGACCGGCTGGTGTGCCGCCTTCCGGGTGCGCCGTGGAAGGGCTCAGCGTGACGTGCGGCGGCCCCTCGTTTGGATGTCGCGTCACGGAGTGAGACTCAATGTGGGACCGTTGGCCGGCGCCAAGGGGTCCCATGCCGATCACAGGGTCGTGTGGGCGCCACCAGCGCTCAGCGGATTCCGCCGGGAGGTCGTGCGCGTGAGCCGCAAGCAGGCATTCAGCGTCTCTCACCCGCGCGCAGCGGGGCCTGAGCCATCTCTCTCTGAGTTCGTCAGCGGATGGGACTCGATTCAGGACTACTTCGAGTCCGGGACTCCACCACCGCAGCCCGCGCGATGCTTGCAGAGCTTGCTGCAGACGCTACGCCTGGACGACGTCGGGGAGCCCGACTGCTCCATCGAGCCGACGCCGCGTCCGCATTGCACGGACGTCGCGTGTCTCGCCTGCGGCGGGCGCATCCACGCCGGGAGCTGTGCATCCAGGACGAGAGATGGGACTCACAGGGAGAGCTCTGTCGTGGTGATCGATGGTCACGTGCAGCGTTTCGGCGAGACCGAGTTCGGCGCGAATCCCCTGCTGGAGCTGACCGCCGAGCAGCGGGCCGGCATCGACCGAGCGCCGGCGGAAGCGCGGTTCAGGCACTAGGTCGGCCGGCGGGCGCCTCGGCGTCGCGGATCGTGTCGGTCGCCGGTATCGGCGAGGCAGGCGAAGCGGGCGTCGTCGCAGATGAAGCCCAAGCTGTGGGGCTCGCTCGAGTAGGTGACCAGCGCCATCCGGGGCAGCGGACGTGCCGGAGAGGACTGAGCGGGCCGCAGGTGCCCGGCCGGCTGCCGCCGAACAGGGACGCACGATGCAGCTGATCCCGCCGACCATCCCGCCAGGCGCGCCGAGCGACGGCGAGAAGCTCGTCTTCGAGCTGCTCGGCGCGGACTCGGCGGAGGCTGGGGCCGGGGCCGGGGCGGAGGCCGGGGCCGGGGCCGGGGCGGAGGGCGGGGACGCCGGCTGGACCGCGCTCCACTCCCAGGACATCGCCCACCACCGCAAGCAGATGGAGGGCGAGGCCGACTTCGTCGTCGTCGCGCCCGGTCTGGGCGTGCTCGTGCTCGAGGTGAAGGGGTGCCACAGGCTGAAGCGCGAGCATGGGCTGTGGCAGTACGGCGCGGACGCCGAAGGCGATCCGCGTGGGCCCTTCAAGCAGGCCTCCGAAGCTATGCACAGCCTGCGCGAGCGTGTCGTCAGGCACCACCCGCATCTGGAGGGCGTCCTCTTCCAGTCCGCCGTCTGCTTCCCCTTCATCGAGTTCACCGACGGGAGCGAGGAGTGGCACTCCTGGCAGGTCGTCGACAAGGTCAGGCTGGGGCAGCGTCCGATAGCCGACTGCATCGCCTCGGCTCTGCGCCAGGCACGTGAGCGCGCCGCCGGGCTGCGCAAGGCCTGGTTCGACCCCGATGCGTGTGAGCCGACGCAGGAGCAGTGCGACGAGATCGTCCGCATCCTGCGCCCCGACTTCGAGTACTTCGAGAGCCCCAGGGATCGTGCCCGGCGCATCGACGCCGAGATCCTCCACTACACCGAGCTGCAGTTCGACGCGCTCGACGCCATGCGACGCATGCCGCGTGTCGTCTTCGACGGCCCGGCCGGCACGGGCAAGACGCTTCTGGCGCTGGAGGCGGCGCGGCGCGGCCACGCCGCCGGGCGCCGCGTGCTCATGCTCTGCTTCAACCGGGCGCTGGCCGAGTGGCTGCGCGAGCAGGTCGCCGGCGTCGCCGACGCGACGACGATCTCCGACCACATGGTCCGCGCCGCCGGCATCCCCGCCGGGTCGTCCAAGCTCGGCGGCGGCGGGGCGTTCTGGGACGTCGAGCTGCCGCAGCTGGCCTGCGACGGCCTGATCGACCGCCCCAACGCCTACGACGAGCTCATCGTCGATGAGGCCCAGGACGTGCTGCGCACGCAGTTCCTCGATGTGCTCGACCTGACCCTGGACGGCGGCCTGACCGCGGGCCACTGGCGCGTCTTCGGCGACTTCGTCCATCAGGCTATCTACGACGACTCCGTCGACCTCGACGGGTTCCGCCGCGAGCAGGGTGGCGGCTGCGCCCTCTTCGAGCTCGACGAGAACTGCCGCAACTCGCCGGCGGTGGCTGCGCTGGCCTGCGCCGGCGGCGGCATCGCCGACGGCTACGTCAAGGTGCTGCGCGCGGACGACGACGAGGGCGACCGGCCGGAGGTGCGCTTCTGGGCGAGCGCCGAGCAGCAACAGGAGTTGCTGTGCGCGGCGCTCGAGGATCTCCGCGCCGCCGGCCTCAAGGGCCCCCGGGTCATGGTGCTCAGCACGCGCAACGACACGGCGTGCGTGGCCGCCGCCCTCACCGAGCCGCCGTGGCGCGACCTGCTCACGCCGCTCGCCCACTCGGGCCCGCACGGCCCCGTCTTCGACCTCCACTCCGGCAAGACCCGCTTCACCACGGTCCACCGCTTCAAGGGCCTCGAGTCGCGCGCCGTCGTGCTCACCGACATCGAGCATCTGAGCACGCCTCGCGAGCGCGACCTCTTCTACATCGGCGCCACCCGCGCCACCCAGCGCCTCATCGTGTTGGCGCACGAGTCCCTGCGGGGGCGGTTTCACTAAGACGGGACGCGCCGAATCGCGGCATCTCCGACGAGTTCGAATGCCACCTCGAGATCGGCGTCCTCAAGCCCATCCTGGATCTCGTGCTGCACGATGACACGCTCAGCGGGCCGCGGTGCTTGACGGCGAGCTCGAGGCGCTGCAGCGCGGCCGATCGTCGACCGCGCGCGACCATCGTCACTCTCCCGTTGAGATCGGGGGCGTCCTAGGCTCCGGCAATGGACTGGTGGCGCCGCATTGACGAAGTGTAGCCTAGTGGATACAGTATCTCTTGACTGAGCTCCGCAAGACCGAGGTGTTCGCGCGCTGGCTCGACGGACTGCGGGATCTTCGTGCAAGAGCACGGGTGCAAGTCAGGATCGAGCGCCTGGCGGGCGGGAACCCCGGCGATGCGAAAGCCGTCGGGAAGGGAGGGTCTCCGGTGAGCAGGACCGTCACTACCAGCTACGACGTCGCCGACCACCTGCGCACGCCGGAGGAGATGGCCGCTTATCTGGAGGCTTGCCTCGAGGAGGCGCAAGGTGACGCCGCATTCATCGCCAGGGCTCTGGGCGACATCGCCCGCGCCAAGGGGATGACGCAGGTGGCGCGCGATGCCGGCCTCTCGCGCGAGAGCCTCTACAAGGCGCTCTCCGGCGCGCGCAGCCCCGACTTCGACACGATCCTCCGCGTGGTCGCCGCGCTGGGGCTCCAGCTGCATGTGGGAGCTGCGCCAGGCTCGCTGACAAAGGTCTGACCGACCCAACGGACTCCGTCCGAGCCCAGTGCTAGGGTGTGGTTGGCCGCGAATCCACGACGGCGGAGGGCGCGACGCACCGATCATCCTCTGGTTGCGTACGGGAAGCGCTGTGACCTTCCCGGCCGAACTGCGGACCTTCGTCGACGAGCAGCTCTGGGCGTTCGCGAAGACGATGCCCCGGTGGCCGCACGAGTACATCGTCCGGGACCGCGTCGACGAGAGGCTCTTCGAGGCTCTCGTGCGCCACATTCGGGCCCACGGTCGTGAGGGCAGGTTCTACCAGAGAGTCATCGTCTACTACCACGAGGCGGGCATGGTGTACTGGACGATGGGGGAACCTCTGCACGAGACGACCATCGTCAACCGGTGCGACGAGACGCAGACGTACGAGGCGCGGCTCGCAGCCGGGACGCTGCCGGACCAGCCAAAGGAGATGGACGACGTGAGGAATCCAAGATGACGCCGCCGACACTGGGACTGAGGTTCATGGACGCCCTGATGCTCGCCGTCAGGGTTCATGACGGCCAGCTGCGAAAGGGCTCGGAGATCCCCTACGTCTCCCACCTGCTCAGCGTCTGCGCCCTGGTGCTCGAAGACGGCGGCGACGAGGACGAGGCCATCGCCGCGCTGCTGCACGACACGCTCGAGGACCATCCCAAGGAGGTGACGCGGTCCGACCTGGCGCGTCGCTTCGGTCCCCGGGTCCGGGATCTGGTGGTGCGGTGCACGGACACCCCGCCGGACTACACGGGAGGCGCCAAGGCTGATTGGCACGAGCGCAAGTACCCCTACGTCGCGCGGATCCGCGAAGAGGAGTACCCGCTCTGCCGGGTGGCCTTGGCCGACAAGCTCCACAACACCCGAGCCATCGTCCTCGACCACCGTCGCTGCGGCGACGAGGTGTGGGAGCGGTTCAACGCGAACAAGGAGGACGAACTCTTCTACCACCGGGCTCTCGTGGACGCCTTCCGCGACGCGGGGGCGCCAAGCTATCTCGTGGACGAACTGGATTCCCTGGTGAGGGAGCTGGAGAAGAGCTAGGGCAGAGCGCGGCGCTTGACTCCGTCTTCGCCGTGCGGCTCGGTCAGCGCCGGCTTCGCGGTGGCGCGGCAGCGGCCGCCACTTCGCGCACCGCAGCCTTGATCCGGGCGGCGACCCCGTCGAAACCGGGCAGCTTCCTGCCGGTCCGCTCGTCCATGCACTGATCGCGCCGCACCTCGATCATGATCGAGCACACATGCGCATCGCGCCGGTAGAACCGCATCGGCACGATCGTGCCCCCGAACGGACTGTTGAAGGCGACCGACTCGAAGCGAGCCTCGAAGGCGTCGAACGCCGCGGCCTGCAGCCACAGCGGCGTGTGGAGGTCGTCGGTCCCGAGGCAGATCGCCGGCCGGTGCTTCCAGCGCAGGTCGCCTGGGCGGATCGACTTCTCGTAGGGGAGGGGTCGCTGCGGAAAGCTGTGGGCGTCCACGATGAGGCAGCGGCCGTGGAGCCTCAGGGCGTCGCTCGTGGCCTGCTCGAGCCGCGTGTGGTGCGGCCGGTAGCAGGCGTCGAGGAGGGTCCGGCGCTCCTCGCCGCTCAGCTCGCGGCGCAGCGGCTTCGCCGGGTCGCCTGCGTGAGTGCGCGTGTAGAGCACTCCCATGCCGACGCCGGCCATCTCCTCGTCCTCGTCGCGCTCGAACCGCTCCGGGTCGCAGACCAGTCGGCTCACTCCATGGCGCACCGTGACCGCCTCGGCGGCCGGCAGCGCGAAGAGCTCATCGACGTAGCGGTCGGTCATGAGCAGCAGTTCACGCTCGAGCTCGGCGTCGCCCAGGACGAACTGGTCGCGCACTCCGGCGGGGATCACCGTGGAGCTGTGCGCGTCGTGGAGGATGAGCCCGGGAGTCGTCATGCCGCGGACCCTACCAGACCACCCCTCGCATCGGCCTATATGGTCCGGCTCGCCCGCATCCCGTCCGGATCGCCCCTGTTCCGCTCGAGCGCGTCGTGCAGCCCGCCTCGTTGCGCAGGAACGCTGAATAGCGGTTGACGCTATTCAGACTTACGTTCGAGGTCTGAACAAACAGTGAGGCGGCAGTGCAGCCTCCGCCGCCCACCCTCGCATCAGTGCGAGTCGTTGTCCCGGCTTTGGAGAACTCAGAAAGCCCTCGGCCTCGGCCGCTCGCGCCGCCTGGCCCCAGAAGTGGTCGTCCGAGCGCGCCGGCGCCATCAGAAGGCCGTGCTGCCTCTTGGTCTCTCCAAGGCGGCCGTCCGCTTTCTGGACACGCTGCCCCCAGAGCAGTCCCGGCAGGTCGCGCGCAGGATCATCATGCTCATGGCCGACCCCCGGCCGCCCAGCGCCTCAAGGGCTACGAGTACTCACGGGTGGCGGCCGGGGAGTACCGCATCGTCTTCGACGTCCGTGACGGCGTGCTGCGCGTCGTCGCCGTCGGCAAGCGCAACGACGACGAGGTGTTCCGGCGGCTCAGCCGACGCTGACGTCGTATCCGTCGCCGGCGATGGTCGGACCCCAAGCTCCGGCGCGATCCTGCGAGCTCACGCCCGCGGCCCATGTGCCGCGACGGGAGGCGCTTACTCCTGCGGGAAGACGGACTCGAGCGTGTGGTGGAGCGTGGCGTTCTTGAGGTGGCAGCAGTCATCCGCCGTCCAGTCCAGCAGGTCGTCCAGATGACCGGCGTACGTGAAGCTCCCCACGTGCGCGATCCTGGTCTTCGGGTCGAGCCAGGTCTTGCCGCCGATCTGCTGCCAGCGGCGGCAGAAGGTGTAGTCCTCGGAGAGGTAGCGGTTCGTGTCCGGATCGTGCATCGTGTCGAAGAAGCTGTAGAAGTACGGGTCGCAGTCCGGCGAGAACTGCTTCAACCCGTTCCGGTAGTGGAGATGGGGGTACGCCTCGATCAGCTCTTCGAAGACGCTGCGGCGGATGAGCAGGAAGCTCGAGCCCACATCGACGACCTCGATCGCGCCGTCGTCGACGATCAGCTTCTTCTCCTGCTCATCGCCGTCGAAGCGGAAGTTGACCGCGTAGTGCAATGGCAGATGCTTCACGGGGCAGGCGGCTCCGATCACCGGCTTGTCCGTGTCCAGCATTCGCAGGGCGCCTTCCGGGTCGAAGCGGACGTCGGCGTCGATGAAGAGCATGTCGGTGCAGCCGCTCTGCAGAAAGACGGCGACGAGCGTGTTGCGCGCCCGTGGGATCAGGCTCTCGTTGCGCAGGGTGTAGACGGTGTAGTCGATCCCTCGCCGGGCGAGCGCCGCGGAGAGATCCAGGATGCTGTGCAAGTACGCGTCGGTGAGCAAGCCCCCGTAACAGGGGGTGGCGATGAACAGCTTCTGAGCCGGCTTCAAAGCGGAGGGGCGGCGCTCCCCGTTGCGCACGCGGACGCTGCGCTGTTACCGGTGGCAATACAGTCGTTTGCGCTGTTGCCGACGGCGATGCAGTTGTCGTCGCCGCTGCCGGTCTGGCAATCGCCGAGGGCCTTCGTGACGCTGAGGCTCAGGACCTCCGGCTTCTCGTACTTCTTGCGGGGCTCGTCTTCCTGATCGGTCATGCCGCGTCGCCTCCCTTGGGGGTTTGTCCATTCTTTCCCGCGAGCTCGTGATGGTCAACGGCCGGCGGCGTTCAGCGGCGGTGCGTGGTCCCGGATCAGGGCGATCCGAGACAGCCTGCCCCGCAGCCGGTAGAGTCGGGCCAGTCATGCACGGTCCGGAGCACAGCCACCCCTCCGCGGAGGACTGCCCGCTCTGCGGGCGCATCGCCGCCGGCGAGGCCGTCGCCGAGTCGCCGGACGGCCTCGCCCTCGCCCTCCGCGACGCCTACCCGGTCGCGGAGGGGCACACGCTGGTCATCCCGCGCGGGCACGAGCCCGACCTGCTCGGGCTGACCGGCGCGGAGGCCGCCTCGCTGTGGGCGCTCGTCCACGCGGTCGCGCACGACGTGCTGGCCGAGACCGGCGCCGACGGGCTCAACGTCGGCGTGAATGGCGGCGCGGCCGCCGGCCAGACGGTGATGCACGTCCACGTGCACGTCATCCCGCGCCGCCTCGGCGACGTGCCCGACCCGCGCGGCGGCGTGCGCTGGGTGCTGCACGAGCAGGCCAGGTACTGGAAGGACGAGTGACTCCTGACGTCCAGCCCGACCGCGGCGCGAGATGGAAGTGGTGCGATTCCGGCAGCGACTGACACGCACGTCTTCGCCAACCAGATCGCCGGCATCGTCAGGCGCCGTCATCTGACTCAAGTGGAGGCGGCTGGTGTCTTGGGAACCGGCCGGCCGAAGATCTCCGAGTTGCTCGCCGGGAAGCTCGACGGGTTCTCCATCAACGCCTGTTGAAGCCGACGGCGTAGGGGAGGGGCAACGTCACCTTCATCAGCCCGTCGTCATCTTGCGGCCCCGCCTGGTGCGCGTCAGGCTTGGTGCATGAAGCGTCTACGACAATTGACCGGAACAGGCGATTTAGCTACTCTGGGCGAGTCAGCTACCATCGGAGTCGCCGTGCTCACCGTGTCCGCCACCGAGATCAAGAACCGCCTGGGCCAGTACCTCTCGCGCGTCGCGGTCGAGCCGGTCGCCGTCGAGAAGAACGGCCGG
>CAYTRM010000019.1:0-14958 GCA_964440225.1 uncultured Thermoleophilia bacterium
ACAACCCGGCAGTCACCGAGATCGTCGTCAGCGACTACGACGAGAAGCGCGCGCAGTTCGTCGCCGGCCAGGTCGGCAACGGCAAGGCCACGTCGATGTTCATCGATGCGTCCGACGTCGACGCCGTCGCCAAGGCCGGCGAAGGCTGCAAGCTCATCGTCAACGCGGTGATCCCGCAGTTCAACAAGTCGATCATGCAGGCGTGCCTCAAGTGCGGCGCCGCCTACATGGACATGGCCCAGGGCCAGACGCAGACGCAGACCATCGACGAGGCCTACCTCGACCAGATGACGCTCGCCCCCGAGTTCGCCAAGCAGGGCGTCCTCGCGCTCATGAGCACCGGCATGGACCCGGGCGTCACCAACACCTTCGCCGCCAACGGCTACGAGGACCTCGACAAGTGCTTCGAGATCCGCATCAAGGACTACGCGATCTTCGACTCGCCCGTCCCCCTCCAGGTCTGGTCGCAGGAGACCTTCTACACCGACTGCGCCCAGCCGCCTCTCCTCTACGAGGACGGCGAGTTCAAGCGCGTCGAGATCTTCGGCCGCCGCGAGCACTACGAGTTCCCGCAGCCGTTTGGCCTCGGCGCCGTGATCTGCCACGACCACGAAGAGGTGAGCACGCTGCCGCGCACCCTCGCCGCCAAGTACGGCGACAAGGGCCTGCGCTACGTGGACTTCAAGATGGGCGGCCCCGAGGAGGGCATCGACGCCGACCTCGCCTTCGTGAGTTCGGGCATGGCCAGCAAGGAGCCGGTGACGCTCAAAGACGGCAGCAAGGTGCGGCCGATCGACGTCTTCGTCGCCTCCATGCCGCCGAACCCGCCGGCGGATGAGCTCGCCAAGCTCGCCCTCGCCGGCGAGATCACCGACCTCGGCGTCGTCACCGTCGACTGCATCGGCGAGAAGAACGGCAAGCCGGCCTCCGTCGGCTACAACATCTTCCCGCCCGACATCAAGTACGTGAACAGCCTGATCCCCGGCGGCACCAGCGTGAGCTACGGCACCAGCACGCCGGCCAGCATCTACGCCGAGATGATCGTCGAGGACAAGATCACCGACAAGGGCATGATCTGCCCCGAGGAACTGCCGCGCGGCGTGCGCGACGCGTTCATCGCCGAGCTCGGCGTGCGCAACCTGCCGGTCACGCGCAAGGACGTCGTCACCGCCAACTGACCGGGTGACCCAAGCTCCAGATCGCTTCTCCTGTCAGGAGCGTGAGGGCCGGGGCGGCATTCGCCGCCCCGGCCCTCGTCTTGCTGGGTCTCCTGCGGTGCTGCCCTCGCCGTCTGGCTCCTGGCCGCCGGGCCGGCGGATGGTTCGCCATGCCGACACGACGCTCACCCGGCACGCGCACGGCCGCGGCGAGTCTCCCCGGAGTCACTCCTCTACACCGCAGTAGCGGAGCGTCGTGAGAAGAAGGACTTCAGCGGCCGTCCGCAGATCGCCTATCGGCACGTACTCGTCGGGCATGTGCGCGACGCGCACGTCGCCGGGGCCGAAGAGCACGGTCGGGACGCCGCCGACGTTCACGAGCAGACGCATGTCGGCGCCGTACGTGACACCCTCGATCGGAGGCGGCGCACCCGAGATGCACGTCGCCGCCTCGACCACCGCCGTGACGACCGGATCCGCCGGTTCCGTCACTGCCGGGTCGAAGCGGCCGCCCCACCACTCCACCTCCGGCGGATGCTCCGAGAGCCAGGGGTCCGCCGCAGCCGCTCGGGCGATCGCTTCTTCGAACACCCGCCGGGCAGCGGCCGGATCCTCCCCGACGGCGACTCCGTAGCGCCCCTCCGCGACGAGCGTGTCCGGCACGCTGCTCGCCCAATCGCCGGCGCGCAGAGTCCCCACCTCGATCGGCCACGGCAGGCGGTAGCGGGCGAACAGCGGTGAGCGCGGATCGCCGGCCGTTCCGGCCCCCACCGCAATCGTTCCGGCCGCACCGTCCGCGGCGGCGCCGGCGACACCGCAGCGCTCGGCCTCGAGCCGCCTCAGCGCCGCCAACAGCGGCACGGCCTTCTCGACGGCGCTGACCCCCTCTTCACGCACGCAACCGTGGGCAGCGAGACCGCGAACGGTGAGGCGGAACATCAGGGAGCCGGCTTGGGCCGCGACGACACGGAGGCCCGTGGGCTCGACGACGATCGCCCCGTCGGCCGTGTGGCCGCGCAGGATCGTCGCCAGAGTGCCGGTCCCGCCGTCCTCCTCACCGACGACACTGGCCACGGAGACGCGGCCTGCTAGCCGAATCCCGGCGTCGCGAATCGCCTTCACGGCGAAGAGCGCACAGCACAGGCCACCCTTCATGTCGACGGCGCCGCGGCCGTACACCCGGCCGTCCCTGACGACCGGTTCCCACGGCGGCGTGGTCCACGCGCACTCGTCTCCGGTGGGGACGACATCGATGTGACCGTTCAGCATCAGGTCGCGGGCGGCCCCGGGAGTCGCCGCGCGCGCCGCAGCGTCGCCTGCGGCGACCCGCCGGGCCACCCCGCCGCCGTACCAGCCCACGACGCCGAGCGCTTCGCCGCGCTCCACCTCATGTCCCCAGTCGGGATGGCGCTCCAGCTCCCCCATGTCCACCGGCCAAAGATCGGTGGCCAGGCCTGCGTCGTCCATCCACCCGGCGACGCGCTCTTGGGCGGGCGACTCGCAGCCGTCGAGGCTGGGAATGGCGATCAGCTCTCGAAGAAAGGTGACCAGACCCTCGTGATCGAGACCGGCGAGAACGCGCCGCTCGGCGTCGGTCGGCGCGGCGACGGAGTGCTTCGCGCCGGCAGAGCCGGCGCCGGAGCCGGCGCGCATCCCGTCACTCCGGGTCGCGCAACACCGGCCGCGTCAGACAGGTGGGCCCGCCTTCGGCCTTGAACGACAGCGGCTCGCCGGGGAACGCGACGACCTCGCAGCCGGCCGTCTCGAGCAGCCGCCTCGTCACCGGGCTGCCGTCGAGCACGATGCAGCGGCGCGGCGCCACCGTGAGCACGTTTGTCGCCTGCGTCCGCGCGAACTCGTCCTCGGGCACCTCCAGCAGCCGGATACCGCGGCGCTTGAGCTCGGCCCAGAACGCGGTCGGCATCAGCGGCGGGTAGGCGACGGCGAGATCGACGTCCACCGGGCTGATCAAGCTCAACAGGTGCAGACACGCCTCGGGCCCGGTGGAATACGGGAGGTCGTAGTCGACGACGGTCACGCCGAGCGGCGCGAGCAGGGCGCGAAGCTGCCGGACGCCCTCGGCGTTCGTCCTGAAGCCGCGACCGACCGCCAGCGTGTCGTGGTCGAGCCACAGCGTGTCTCCACCCTCGGCGCGAGCCTCGCCCTCGAGGCGGCCGTAAACGGGCACGCCGCAACCCTGCAGCGTCCGCCCAAGCGGCTCTTCCTCCCCGCGGCGCGGCTCCTTGCCCATGCGCAGCAGGAGCGCCCCGCGGTCGGTGACGAGCGCCGGGTCGAACACGAACACGCTGTCGCTGTGCTCGGGGAGCGGCTCATCGTGGTAGAGGACCTCGACGCCCCAGGTGCGCAGCGCGTCGGCGAAGGCGTCGTGCGCGCCTCGAGCGGCGACCAGGTCGATGGCGTCCGTGTAGTGCCACACCTGCGGGTCGGCGGCGGCCATGGCTTCACCGGGCCGCCGCATCACCACACGGCGCAGGCGGCCGACCATTCCCTGCGCGCCGTAGCCCTCAGCCATTCGCACCTCCTGGCCCGCCCCCGGCCACCCGGAGCGCGACGCCGCCCCGGCGCCGCGTCACGCGCCGTGTATCTTGCGCTGCCACGGGGCCCACGACGTGGGCCGGTTCATGTCGGCGTACTGATGCACGGGCGTGTCCGTGGGCTTTCTGAGAACGAGCAGGCCGTCGACATCGATGACCGCAACGCTGGAATCCTGCATGAGGGCGAACAAGCTCACGACGGCGACCGCATCGGCGCCGCCGCCCAGCTCGTCTACCGAGAGCGTGTGGTTCGAGAGCACGCGCTTCCAGGTGGTCGTGAGGCGCTCCCAGGTGAGGTCGACCCGCACTCCGCGGACGAGCAGCGCCACGCCTACGTCGTCGGACGCGACGATACGACCCGTGCCGCGCCAGAAGACGAGCGGGAACTCCACGCCGGTCATCTCCTCGCTCCGGTGCTTCATGGTCTCGACAGAGATCGCGACATCGACGGCCTTGTCGATGTGCACACCGGCGTCGCTGCGCTTCATCATGTCATCGGAGATCATGGTGCCTCCCGGGGGAATGCTGCCACGCGTAGTCTATCCCGCTCGTCGCGGCGCGAACCAGCCCACAGGCCGGCGCCCGCCGCCGCCTCCTGGCGGATTCAGGGCCTGGGCACCAGTCCGATGCGCTCACGCACCCTGGCGAGCGTGCGCGCGGCTATGGCCTCGGCGCGCTCGGCCCCGGTCTTGAGCACCTCGAGCGTGAAGCTCTTGTCCGCTTCGAGCTCGCGGATGCGTGCCTGGATGGGCGATAGGGCCTCCACCACGACCTCGGCGAGATCGGCCTTGAAGTCCGCGTACCCCTTGCCCTCGTACCGCGCCTCGACGTCGGCCGTACTCTCGCCGGCGAGCGCACCGTAGATGTCGAGCAGGTTGGTGAGCGCGGGCTTGTCGGGGCCGCCACGCACCTCGGTGCCTGAGTCGGTGACCGCGCGCCGGATCTTCCTGCGAATGACGTCCGGCGCGTCCATCACGGCGATGTAGCTGTTCTCCGACCCGGCGCTCTTGCTCATCTTCTTCGCCGGGTCGTCGAGACTCATCACGCGCGCACCCTCGGTCCGGATGATGGGCTCGGGAACGACGAACGCCTTGCCGAAGGCGTTGTTGAAGCGCTCGGCGACATCGCGCGTGAGTTCCACGTGCTGCTTCTGGTCCTCGCCCACCGGCACGGCGTCGGCGCGGTAGAGCAGGATGTCGGCAGCCATGAGCACCGGGTAGTCGAACAGACCGACGGCGATGCTCTCGCCTTCGGCCCCGGCGGTCTTGTCCTTGTACTGCGTCATGCGTCGCAGTTCGCCCATGTAGGTGATCGTGTTGAGGATCCACATCAGCTCGGTGTGCGCCGGCACGTGGCTCTGCACGAAGACGATCGAACGCTCGGGGTCGACGCCGCTGGCCAGGAACAGGTTGACGAGATCGACCGTGTTGCGCCGCAACTCGGCGCGCTTCTGCCGCACGGTGATGGCATGGAGGTCGACGGCGCAGTAGACGCAGTCGTGCGTCTCCTGCATGGCCACCCAGTTCTTGACGGCGCCGAGGTAGTTGCCCAGGTGCAGCGTGCCTGACGGCTGGATGCCGCTGAAGACGCGCGGGCGGCGCTCCGGCTTCGCGGTCTCGCTGGGTGCTGCTGGCGTGTCGGCGGCTGGGCTCACGGCAGTGGAGTCTACAGAAGCACGGGCGGGTGGGCTACCGCACCGCGGCGATACGTCCCGGTCCGCGGCGGGTACACTCACCGGCGGCGACGAACGGGGAGACTCGTGGCGGACACGCGGATCATCGACGACGCACTGATCGCGCTGATAGGCGCCGGGGACGAGACTGCCGCCTACGAGGCCGTCGTCGGGGCGATAGGCGGCCTGCTTCCCGGCGCCTACGTCATCGCCAGTTCTCTCGGCGCGGACAACGAGACGTTTCGCGTGTGCGCCATGCGCGGCCTGGAAAAGCACGTGGACGCTGTGCGCAAGACCCTCGGCGTCGATCCCCTCGCGAGGGTCTTCCGCATGGGCGACATGCGACCGAGTGATCTCGCGAGCTACCGAAGCGGCAGGGTGGAACGCGTCGAGGGAGGCCTGCACACCCTGTCTCTCGGCCAGTTCCCCAGGCTCGCGAGCGCCGCCGTCGAGAGGCTTCTCGGCGTCAAGGAGATCTATGCCATCGGCCTCGCCTGGGGCGACCTGCACTACGGCGGCATCACCCTCGGGCTCAAGAGCGGGACGGGTCTCGCCCACGCGGAGACTATCGAGACGCTGGTGCATCAGGCCACCATCGTGATCCGCAGGATCCGCGCCGAGGCGGAGATCCACGCGCTGACCGACAGCCTCGAGGATCGCGTGCGCGAGCGTACGGCGCAACTCGAGGCGGCAGTCGCCGAACTGGAGGCCTTCAGCTACTCCGTTTCGCACGACTTGCGCGCGCCGCTGCGCGCGATCAACGGGTACGCGACGATACTCGCGGAAGACCATGCGGCGGGTCTCGGCGGCGACGGCCTTCGGTACTGCACGAGCATCGTCGCCGGCACCCGCCGGATGGACCGGCTGATCGACGATCTGCTGGCGTTCTCGCGACTGGGGCGCTCACGGCTCGCGATGGAGCCCATCGACATGGCCGCCATGGCGAGCAGCGCCTTCGGCGAGATCACGACCGAGCAGCAGCGCGGCGGCGTCGTGCTTGCCGTCGGCGATCTCGCGCCCTACACGGGCGACCCGACCATGCTGCGCCAGGTGTGGGTCAACCTTCTGGCGAACGCGCTCAAGTTCAGCGAGAACGCCGTGGAGCCGCGGATCGAGATCGGCTGCCGGCGCGGTCCGGACGACGTTCTCTACACCGTGCGAGACAACGGCGCCGGGTTCGACATGGAGCACGCGGGCAAGCTCTTCCAGGTCTTCGAACGCCTGCACGGCGCCCAGTACGAGGGGTCCGGCATCGGTCTCGCTATCGTGAGACGCGCGGTGGAGGCGCACGGCGGCCGGGTCTGGGCCGAAGGCGCGCCGGCCCGCGGAGCGACCTTCTTCTTCGCCCTTCCGACGGCGCACTCCGCCTAGGACCGCGTGCCGCCGCGTGCAGGGCCGGCGAGGCGCGCCGCGAACACCGCTTCTAGACCGGTCGCCCTTGCCACCGGCCGCGCCCGACAGCCGTCGCGACCAGGGAGCGTTATGAGTTCCGTGACCGTGGACCTGCGCCTGCGAAGCATCGACGACTTCTTCCGCACCCCCGATCTCGACGCGTTCTCCGAGTGGTACGAGGCGTACAGCGAAGAGCCGGCGATAGAGTACGTCGCGGCCTGCGTCGGTGACGACCCCGGCGCCGACCACGTCGACGTCGTCATCCGGCTGCCGCGGAATGCGGTCGCCGACGACGCCGAGAGTCACGTCCGGACCGCGATCACGAGGTACTGCGACGGACGGCTCTTGATGGTGGAGCGCGATGCCGCACGCAACAACTCGCGCGGCTGGCTGATGCTGGCGTTCTCGATCGTCGTCGTCGCCTTCTTCGTCTTCATGGCCCATCGTCTCGGCGACTCCCGCATGGAGCCTCTTGCCATCGCCGCCGAGGGGCTCAGCATCGCCGCCTGGGTGCTCCTGTGGCACCCTCTCGAAGCGCTGGTGTTCAACCGCTGGGACTACCGTCTCGACCGCCGCGTCCTGCGCACCATCCGCGACAAGTCCCAGGTGCGCATCCTGCCGCTGGACGACTTGACGGCGGCTGACGCCGCCGTCGCAGTCGGCCCGCCGTCGCCGCAGCGCTGAAACGCCCCCGCCATTGCGACCGCCGGACGACTGGTGCTACTCTGCCCGGGAACCGAGGACGTCCGGATGATGGTCGCGTGAGAGCCCGCCGCTCGACGGAGCGCGCGGGCGCCGAAGGGGCAAGGACGGCGCAGGATGCGTCGCCGAAACTCTCAGGCCAACGGAACGCGACCGGACGGGCCCCTGGAGCGGTCAGCCGGCCAGGCTGGTGGCGGACAGGGTGATGGGATCATCACCCTGTCCTTCAACGCTTGGGGGTGAGCTCGATGAGCGCACGACGCAGCGATCAGCCGGCTCGGCGCATCGCCCGCCTCGGGACCGAGACGGCCTTCGCCGTCTCCGCCGAGGCCAACGACTGGAAGGCCGAAGGCCACGCCGTCTATCCCTTCCACCTCGGCGACATGGACCTGCCGACCCCCGCGAACGTCGTCGAGGCCACCACCAGGGCCATCCACGACGGCAAGACCGGGTACTGCCCGAACGTCGGGATACCCGAGCTGCGCGAGGCGCTCGCCGCCGACGTCGGAGCCTCGCACGCCCTCGACCTCGGTCCGCAGAACGTCGCCATCCAACCCGGCGGCAAGCCGGTGATCGGCAAGTTCATCCTCGCGCTCATGGACCCGGGTGACGAGGTGCTCTACCCGAACCCGGGCTACCCGATCTACGAGAGCCAGATCCAGTTCCACGGCGGCACGGCGCTGCCCTACGGCTACGCGGAGGGGGGCGAGAGCTTCGAGCTCGATCTCGAAAGCCTCGAGGACCGGGTCACCTCCAGGACGAGGCTCCTCATCTACAACGACCTGCAGAACCCGACCGGGGCCGAAAGCTCCCCCGCGGAGCTCGAACGGGTCGCGGACTTCGCCCTCGCCCACGACCTCTTCGTCCTCTGTGACGAGGCGTACTTCGACATCCGCTACTCGGGGAAGAGCCGGTCACTCGCCAGCCTGCCGGGCATGGCCGAGCGCTGCCTGATCCTCTACACCTTCAGCAAGAAGTTCGCGATGACCGGCTGGCGACTCGGCGCGGCCGTCGGACCGCGGCGCATCATCGAGGTGATCGGCAAGCTCAACGTCAACGACGAGAGTTGCTCCAACCACTTCGTGCAATACGGCGCCCTGGAGGGCTTGACCGGCGATCAGAGCGGCCCGCGCGAGATACTCCGCGTGCTGGAGGAACGGCGCGATGTCGCCGCCGGGCTCCTGAACGAGGTCCCCGGCATCTCCTGTCTGCGCCCCGAGGCGACGTTCTACCTGTACCCCAACGTCACTGAGCTCATGAAGCGGAAGGGCTTCACCGGCTACGACGAGTTGCGGCGCGCGGCGCTGGAGCAGACGGGCGTCAGCTTCTGCACCCGGCTGCACTTCGGCCGCGCCCATCCGAACGAGAAGGAGGCCTACGTGCGCTTCGCCTACTCAGGCATCAGCACCGATCTGATCCGGGAGGGACTCGGCAGACTGAAGGAGTGGGCGCAGTGAGCGCCGAGGGCGCGCGCCTCCTGCGCACGCCGTTCCACGCCCTGCACGTGGCTGCCGGCGCGCGAATGGTCGACTTCGGCGGCTGGGACATGCCGGTCCAGTACCCCACCGGCATCATCGCCGAGCACCTCGCGACCCGCAGGAGCGCCGGCCTCTTCGACGTCTCCCACATGGGACGCTTCGTCCTCCGCGGACCCGGCGCCGTCGCCTTTCTCCAGCACACGCTCACCAACAACGCCGAAGCTCTCGACCTTCTCGAGTCGCAGTACACGGGCGCTTCTGCTGAGACCGGGGGAGCCGTCGACGACGCTTGTCGCTACCGCTGCTGCGATGACGAGTACCTCCTCGTGGTGAACGCCTCCAACCGTCACAAGGACCTCGGCCACCTTCGCGAGCACCTCGCCCACTTCCCCGACGTCGAGCTCAGCGACGAGACCGGCGAGATCGCCATGATCGCGCTCCAGGGCAAGGCGTCGCGAGACATCCTCGGCGGCCTCCTCGAGACCGGGCGGCTGCCCGAGCCTCTGCGCAACGCGCTCGGCATCGCCACGCTGCGGCTGCCGGGCGACGGACGCCGTGTCGAGGCGCGCATCGCCCGGACCGGCTACACGGGAGAGCCCGTCTGCTTTGAGCTCTTCGTCCCGTCCGCCGACGGTCCGGATCTCTGGGACGCATTGGTCGCGGCCGGCGCCGCACCAGTCGGTCTCGGCGCCCGAGACACCCTGCGACTCGAGGCCGGCCTGCCGCTGTACGGTCAAGAGCTCGGCGTCGACCCGGAGGGTCGGGAGATCCCGGTCATGAGTTGCCCGCTGGCATCCTTTGCGGTCAGCTTCTCGCCGCGCAAGGGCGCCTACATCGGGCGCGAGGCGCTCGAGAGGCAGCACCGCGCCTACGCCCGCATACTCCAGCGAGACTACTCCCTGATCGACGACCTGCCCCGTCTCACGCGGCCGGTGGCCGTGACCGGGCGCGGCATCGCCCGTGAGGGAGCCCTGGTCTACGCCGGCGCCGGCGAAGAGCGCTTCGAGAAGGGCGTGGCGCTCGGCTGGGTGACGAGCGGCACGATGGTGCCGTACTGGGGCTTGGACGGTGAGGGCCTGTGCTCGCTGCAGACCGACGATCACGAGCTGCGCTCGATCGCCCTCGCCTATCTGGACAGCCGCGTGCTCGAGGACGACGAGGTCTCCGTCGACGTCCGCGGCCGCCCCGTTCCCGGCCTGGTGGTGCCCCACCACCTGCGCAGCGACGCCCCTCCGTGCGCGAGGGCCATCGTGTGGGACTACACGCCGCAGCTCACGGAGCTGGAGGGCGGCGAAGCGGGCGAGAAGGCCTTGCGCCTGCTCGCCCGCGCCATCGGGAACCACGAGTGGCGGCAGCACGAGTGCATCGACCTCATCCCCAGCGAGATGACGCCGTCGCCGGCGGCCCGCCTGCTCAGCATCACCGACCCGTCGGGCCGCTACGCGGAGCACAAGAAGGCGGAGGCCTTTTACGACACCGACGTCTTCTACTACCAGGGGACCGGCTTCATCCACGAGGTCGAGCGCCACCTCGTGAGCGAACTGCGCGCCTACCTCGGCTGTCCCGAGGTGGAGACCCGCGTCGTGAGCGGACAGATGGCGAACACGGCCGTCTTCAGCGCCCTCGTCGACTACCTCAACCGCGCCGACCGCAAAGCGGAGCCGCGGCGCATCGCCAGAGTCGTGAACAACCACATCGGCAAGGGCGGCCACCTGAGCGCCCAGCCGATGGGCGCCTTGCGCGACTACGTGGCCCGCGATCCCGTCACCGAGCTGCCCGCGGTGGTGGAGATCCCGGTGCTGGCGGACAACCCGTACAAAGCGGACGTGCCGGCGCTCCTCGACGTGCTCGAACAGGAGCGCCCCGAGCTCGTCATCCTCGGCAAGAGCATGGTGCTGCACCCCGAACCCGTCTACGAGGTGAGGCAGTTCCTCGACGACGCCGGCATCCCGGCCGTACTCATGTACGACATGGCCCACGTGCTCGGGCTGATAGGCCCCCACTTCCAGCAGCCCTTCACTGAGGGCGCCGACATCGTCACCGGCTCGACGCACAAGACCTTCTTCGGCACGCAGCGCGGCATCGTCGGCGCCCGGTGGGTCGAGGGCGACGAGAAGTGGGACCTCTGGGAGGCGGTCGAACGACGCACCTTCCCGGGCTCCGTGAGCAACCACCACCTCGGGACTCTGCTCGGCCTGCTCATGGCGACGTATGAGATGAACCACTTCAAGGACGCCTACCAGCAGGCTGTGATCGCCAACGCGAAGGCCTTCGCCGTCGCGCTGCACGAGGCCGGCCTGGATGTCGCCGGCGACCCCGATGTCGACTACACCGAGACCCACCAGGTCGTCGTGCGGGTCGGGTACGGGCGCGGCCCGGAGGTGGCGGGCCGACTCGAAGACAGCGGCATCATCGTCAACTACCAGGCCGCGCCGGACGAAGAAGGCTTCACCGCGGCCGGCGCCCTGCGTCTCGGCGTCGCCGAGATGACCCGCTTCGGCATGGGCCCGGAGCAGTTCGCACAGGTCGCGGAACTGATGGCCGCGGCGATCCTCGGGGGCCGCGGCGTAGCCGCCGAAGTCAAGGCCCTGCGCCGGCAGTTCACCGAGATCGGCTTCTGCTTCAAGGGTCCCGAGTTCGACCCGCTCGTGCAGCGGCTGCACGAGCTGGTCTGAGGACGAGGCGGCCATGGCGACTGACGGCCAGACGGACGCGCCGGCTCGCCCTCGGGCCGCCCTCGTGCCGCCCGACCGACCGGAGGCGATGAACAACGCCACGGGCAAGCGCCTGCTGGCGCTGGTTCGCGGCGGCGACTACGCCCACCCCGGCGAAGAGGAGGCCAACGAACTGCTCTTCGCCGGGGTGCAGCCCGACGCGCGCCGCCGCGTCCTCGACGCGGGGTGCGGCGGCGGCGGAACGGCCGCCTGGGTGCAGCGTCGCGGCCTGGGGGCGGTGACCGGCATCGAGATCGACGCCGAGACCGCTGCTCTCGCCCGAGAACGGCACCCGGACGTGACCATTATCGAAGGCGACCTGCAGCAGGCCGGCACGACCCTCACCGGCCCGTACGACCTCGTCTACTCGATGACGGCCGCCTACGCGGCTGCCGACCACGCGGTCGTCCTCAAGGAGCTCGCCGGGCTCGCCGCGCCGGGTGCGGAGCTGCGCCTGCTCGAGTACGCCGACCCGCGCGGCCTCTTTGCCTCGGCGACCGCCCGCGACCCCAGTTGGGGCTGGTGGCACCCGCTCATCCCGCGCGTCCTGCCGGACCTGCTGTCCGCCACCGGCTGGTCGACCGTCGCGATCCGCGACCTGACGCCCGAATTCATCCTCTGGTACCGGCGCCTCTGCGAGCTCATCGCGACCAGGCGCCGACAGATCGTCGAAGAGTTCGGTCCGGACTGGTACGAGTTCGTCGTTCGCGAGTACGCCGGCATCCTGGACATGGTCCGTGCCGGCGTACTGGGCGGCATCCTCGTCAGAGCGGTCGCGCCGGCGACCCGACTCAGGCGCGGCCGCGCCTGACCGGCGGCGGACGGGGAGCGCGACGAGGGCCGGGGAGGCATCAGCCTCCCCGGCCCTCGTCAGGATCGCGCTGTCCGCCCGGAGCGGGTACCGCGTCAGTTCGTGCAGTCGGCCTCGCCGGCGCGGGAGCCACCTCCCTGGCCTTGACCGGCGCCACCACCCTGGCTCATGCCGTAGCCCTCGCCGGCGCCGGCGCCCGCCGACCCATCGAGTTGACGGGTGAAAGCGCGCAGATGATTCTCGCTGGCGCGGAGCAGGTTCTCGTACATGGCCTTGAGGTCGGCGCGGTCGGTGGCCGCGATCGTCTCCTTGAGGTCGGCGATGTCGCGCTCCTCGATGGCGATGCCCACGCGCATCGCCTCGGCCGGCGACTCAGCACCCTGAGCGACGAGTTGATCGTACAGCGCCTGCAGTTCGTCGTTCTCATAGCTCCCTGCGGCTCGTCCGGCCGCCGGGTCCGCGATGTTGAACGCGTCGAGGAACGTCTTCACGGTCGCGGCGTGCCGGCTCTCGGATCCCGCGATGTTCGTGAACACGCGGGAGTCGTACTTGGCGCCGAGAAGCCGGTACACATCATGGGCGAGCTTCTCCTCTTCGCGCATGTACTGAAGGTCGGCGGCCTCGTCTGCCGTCAGTGGTGTGCTGGTGTCCGGTTCGACGTGGTCGGCCGTCCCTGCGGCCGCGCGGTTGGCCGGGCCGCCCTGGGCAGCGGCGTCGCCGGTCCCGATCTGGATGACCGCTACCGCGGCGACGGCGAGCGCCGCGATCCCGAGGCCGGCGATGATCACTGTGAACTTCTTACTCATTGCGTCACTCCTCATTGAAGGCAGGTCTGGGTCACCACCAGTATGTCCACGCCCTTCGAAGAGCCTGTGAATCACTTCTGTCGAAGTTGTGAAGCCCGGCGACTCACGGATCCGGGCAGGGAAAAGGCCGGGGAGGCTCTTCGCCTCCCCGGCCCCGTTCACTCTCCGACTATGAGGAGCCGGTCATCACGCCGGCGGCGGCCGGCGGCCCGTTGCGCCGCGCCCGGTGGCGCCTTGCACCTTGGGCCCGGCACATCGCCTAGTCCGCGTCGATCTCCTCGTCCGTCGCGCCGCTCTCGCTGACGACCATGCGGGCGATGGCGCTGACGACGTCGCCCTCGCGCATGTTCATGACCTTGACGCCCTGCGTGGCGCGTCCATGGCGGCTGATGCCGTCGGCGCGCACGCGGATCATGACCCCGTCGCGGCTCTGCAGCATGATCTCGTGGTTCTCGCGCACGACCTTGACGCCGACCAGGTACCCCTTGCGGTCGGTGAGCGCGACCGTGCGCACCCCGAGGCCGCCGCGGGCGGTGATGCGGTACTCGCTGATCGGCGTGCGCTTCCCGAAGCCGTTCTCGGTGATCACGAAGAGGTCGCTGTCGTCGCGGGCGATGTCCATGCTGATGACCTCATCACCCTTGCGCAGGCGCATGCCGTGCACGCCGGAGGCGCTCCGGCCCGTCGGACGCACATCGCTCTCGTGGAAGCGGATGGCCTGGCCCAGGCGGCTGATCATCATGATGTCGTCGTCGCCGGAGGTATGGCGAACGGCGAGCAGTTCGTCGTCCTCACGGATCTTGATGGCGATGATGCCGTCGGCTTTGAGCTTGGTGTTGTACGAGGCGAACAGCGTCTTCTTCACGATGCCCTCGCGCGTCCCGAGAATGAGGTACTTGCCCTCGCTCTCGTCGAAGTTGCGCGTGTTGATGACGGCGCAAATCTTCTCGTCCTGGCGCAGCGGCAGAAGGTTGACGATGTGCTTGCCCTTCGCGTTACGCCCGGCCAGCGGCAACTCGTGGACCTTGAGCCGGTACACCTTGCCGACACTGGTGAAGAAGAGCAGGTAGTTGTGCGTGCTGGTGATGAAGAGGTGCTCGACCTCGTCCTCTTCCTTGAGGTCCATGCCGGCGACGCCGATGCCGCCGCGCTTCTGCTGCCGGTACGTCGCGACCGGGAGACGCTTCACATACCCGGTCTTGGTGATCGTGATCGCCATCTGCTCTTCGGCGATGAGGTCCTCGAGGTCGATCTCGCCCTCGTCCGGCACGACCTCGGTGCGGCGGTCGTCGTTGTACAGCCGCTTGATCTCGAGGAGCTCCCCGGTGATGACGCCGAGGATGGCGGCCTCGTCGCCGAGCAACTCGCGCAGCTCCTTGATGCGGGCCAGAAGGCCGGCGTGCTCCTCCTTGACCTTGTCGCGCTCGAGCCCGGTGAGCTTCTGGAGCCGCAGGTCGAGGATGGCCTGTGCCTGCGGCCGCGTGAGCTCGAACGTGTCGATGAGCGCCTCGCGCGCGGACTCACCGTCGTCGGCGTGGCGGATGATGCTGATGATCTGGTCGAGGTTGTCGAGGGCGACGAGCAGGCCTTCGAGGATGTGCGCCCTCGTCTCGGCCTTGTCGAGCTCGAACTTGGTCCGCCGGATGACGATCTCTTTCTGGAAGGCGATGT
>CAYTRM010000020.1:0-14608 GCA_964440225.1 uncultured Thermoleophilia bacterium
GGGCTTGGGCTTGATCTGCCAGGTGTTGGGCAGGAAGTTCACCCAGAGGAGGGCGCCGGCGATGAGGGCGGCGAGGGCGGGGGCCAGCCGCAGCGCGCCCGCGTCGCCGACACCGTTGAGCCCCAGCATCGCCTGCAGGACGTCGCCGGCCGCGCGCATGGACGAGGCGCGGAAGAAGACCCAGGCCACGACGGCGCAGAGGAACGTGATGCCGCGGTTCAGCCACATCCACCTCGGCGTGAGCCCATGCTTGCGCAGAGTCGAGTGCACCGAGAGGTAGACGCCCCAGAGCAGACCCCAGGCGACCAAGGTCCAGGCGGGGCCGTGCCACAGACCGCCGAGCAGGAAGGTGATGAGCAGGTTCCGCACGGTCAGGAGTTGCGAGCCGCGCGAGCCGCCGAGCGGGATGAAGAGGTAGTCCCGCAGCCAGCTCGAGAGCGTCATGTGCCAGCGCCGCCAGAAGTCGCTCACGTTGACCGCCTTGTAGGGCGAGTCGAAGTTCTGGGGGAAGCGGAGCCCGATCATGAAGGCCACGCCCACGGCCATGTCGCTGTAGCCGGAGAAGTCGAAGTAGAGCTGCAGCGTGAAGCCGAGGGCGGCGCCCCAGCCGGACAGCAGGCCGAGCTGGGCGTGATGGGCGAAGAGGTCGTTGACGTAGGGCGCCATCATGTCGGCGACCAGCGCCTTCTTGGCGAGGCCCATGACGAGGAAGAAGAGGCCGGTGCCGATGAGGGCCCAGCGGAAGCGCTGCTGCGCGCGCTCGAGCTGGGCGCCGACGTGCCCATAGCGGATGATCGGCCCGGCGAGGATGTAGGGGAACAGCGTGACCCATGCGAGGTAGTGGACGATGCTCTTCGCCGGCCTGATCGTGCCGCGGTAGACGTCGACGGCGTACGAGATGCCGGCAAAGGTGTAGAAGCTGATGCCGATCGGCAGGAGCACACGCAGGGCCGGCAGCGGCTCGCCGGCGCCGAGGAGCCGGAAGAGGCCGTCGAGCGAGTCGACGAAGAAGCCGCGGTACTTGAAGTAGCCGAGGAAGCCGAGGTTGACGGCGACGGCCGCCGCAAGAACGAGCCTGCGGCGGCGGCCGCTCCAGCCGCCGCCCGGTTCGTCCCGGCCCTCGTCTCGCGTCAGCAGCCGACCCGCCGCCCAGTCCACGAGTGTCGTCGCCAGCAGCAGCGGGATGAACCGCCAGTCCCAGAGCCCGTAGAAGACGAGCGAGGCGGCGACGAGCAGCAGCAGGCGCGGGTACCCGCGCGGCATCGCCCAGTACAGAAGGACGACGACCGGGAGGAAGACGAGCAGGAAGGCGGAGCTGTTGAGAAGCACGGCGGCCCTACTGCCCGCCGGCCGGCCGACGGACCGGCGGTACGCCGCCTGCCCGGCGGAGGATGTGGTCGATGGCGAGCCGCGTGTTGATGGTCGTCATGTGCACGCCGTCGTACCACTGCCTGGGGTCGAAGCCGAAGACCGCAGGGTCGGTCATGTCGAGAAAGACGAAGTCGTGGGCGCTCTGCTGCGACTCGACGTAGGCGACCACCTGCTCGTGGCGCTCGTCCCAGCCCAGAGGGCCGAGGATCGTGCGCAGCTTCGGGTTGATGGGCGTCAGGACGACCAGCGGCGTCGCGCCCTGGTCGTTCATGAACGCGAGCGTCTTCTCGAAGTACTCCTCGGTCTCGGGGTCCATCGTCTTGTAGATGGTCGCGTACAGCTCGGTGTAACGCTTCAGAGAGTCGCGCCAGCGGCGCTTCCACTCCCTCTCCGTCCAGCGGCGATCCTTGAGGACGCCGTCGTCCAGGATCCTCTTGCGGTACTTGGTCTCCTTCACCGCCGCCCTGTCGCGGAAGAGGAGCAGACGCGTCGAATCCCTGGCCGTGGCGAGCGAGAACAGGGTCGCGCGGTCCTCCCAGACGGCCTTCGCAAGCTGCAGCGCGCCTCGGCCGGCCGACGCGCGACCGATGAATCTCGCCAGCCGAGGTTCCCCGGCCGTGCGTGCCCCGATCTCGAAGGGCACGAACGACTCGACGTCGATGAGCCAGAGGTAGGCGGGATGCGCGTCCGGCTGGGTCTCGTGGATGAACTGCGTCATCGCCCACGCGTCGGCGATGCCGCCGATGCCGTTGACGCCGGCATTGAAGGCCCGCAGGCCGGTCTTCTCCTCGAGGTGGGACGGCTCGTAGCGCATCGACCGCGAGCTGCCGAGGACGACCAGCTCGGGCGGCTCCTTCAGCGCCTCGATCTTGTCCGCCTTGACCGTGCGGTCCGAGGTCGTCACCGTCGGGAACAGGTCGGTGCCGACCGAGCCGTACGGGTCGGCCACGACGTTGAGCGCGAGCACGGCGGCCATCGCCGTCGCCGACACGAGCAGCAGAACGAGGACGAACCAGAACGCGCGGCGGCCTCTGGCCTCGTCCATCTCCGGCGGGTCGGGGATCACGCGAGTCTCGAGCCTGCCGGCGGGCCGGCCGTCTCCCGAGCTCCCCGGCGGTCCCAAGGTCCCCGCCCTCAGCCGTCCGGCGCGAGAAAGGCGCCGATGCGCTCGGCGAGGCCCTCGGTGGCGACCTCGTCGACGCCGCCGTTGGCCGTCGTCGTCGCGTGGAAGGCGTGGATGCCGCGACCCTCGAGAAAGCAGCGCGCGAGGCGGATGCTGCCGCCGTGGGTGACGAGGAGCGCGGCGCGTCCGTCGAGGGCGCAGTCGCGCAGGCAGGCGAGCACCCGGCGCTGCTGCTCGGCGAGGCTCTCGCCGGTGGGAAAGCGGAAGTCCTCGGGGCGCTCCCGATAGGCGCGCCACAGCTCGGGCTCCTCGCGGACGATGTCGGAGAAGAGCCGGGTCTCCCACTCACCGCGGTGCGTCTCCGCGAGTCGCGGGTCGACGACGAGCGGCAGGTCGCCGCCGAGCTCGGCGCGGATCAGCTCCGCGGTCTCACGGGCGCGCAGCAGGTGGCTGGTGACGATGAGCTGGAGGCCGCGCCCCTGGAGCGCGCGACCCTGGTCGCGCGCCTGCGCGCGGCCGGCCTCGTTGAGCTCCACCTCGGCCCAGCCCTGGCAGCGCGCCGGCTCGAGGTTCCAGTCGGTCTGACCGTGGCGGATGAGCAGGAGCTGCACGGGCGGGCGTCCGGGCCGGCGCGGTCAGTGGAAGTCGAGCAGCGTGTCGCTGCGCACGCCGACACGCAGGGTCTCGACCGAGATCACTTCTTCGGGCTGGATGTTGCCGAGGTTCACGTCTGGCCCGAACTTCTTGATGAACCAGGTCTGCTGCTGTTTGACCGGCGCCTCGAAGAGGAGCTGCGCCGGGTCGATGGTGCTCTGGATCTCGTCGAGCAGACCCTCCTTGACCTCTCCGCCGGGCTGGTAGATGCCGACGGTTCCCGACTCGCGACCCTCGGTGATCACCTTCCAGGCGCCGGCCTCGAGCTCGCGCTTGATGCTGTCGACCCACTTGAAGGGGGCGATGACCATGGTCTCATCCTTGCTGCCGACCTCGCTCAGCACCTTGAACTCTTTGCTCAGCCGGCGCAGGATCGCGAGCTTGTCCGCTTCGTCGATGTCGATGGTGCCGTCGGAGACCTCGACGATGTCCATCTCGCACTCGCGCACGGTCGCCAGGAACTCCTCGAGCTTGTTCTGCCGCAGGCAGACTTCGAAGAAGGTGCCGCCGAAGCAGACGGGGATGCCGTAGCTCTGGTAGAGGGCGATCTTCTCTTTGACGTTCGGGGTGACGACGGCGGTGCCCCAGCCGAGCTTGACGATGTCGATGTAGCTCTCGGCCACCTCGAGCAGCTGGCGCACCTGGTCGAGGCTGTACCCTTTGTCGAGCACGTGGGTGAGCCCGCTCTCGCGCGGTTTCGCGGTGCGTTCGGGGAGCGTCAGGTACTCGAACATCGGTCGTCCTCCCGGGATGGCGCGCCGCTCGTCGCGACGATGCATGCATGGTACCAGACCGGCAGACCGACCCGGGCGAGCCTCAGCTCTTGAAGACGAGCGCGAGCCCGCTGAGGAACAGGACGACGGCGAGGATGCTGCGGAGCACACGGTTGGGTGCGTGGATGGTGAGCTGTGAACCGAGGAGCACGCCGGGGATCGAGCCCATGAGCAGCGCCGCGACCATCCACAGGTCGACGTTGCCGACGCCTATCTGCGCCAGGCCGGTGATCAGCAGGAGGATCATCGCGTGGAAGACGTCGGTGCCGACGATGCGGTCGGTCGTGAGCGGATAGAAGAGGATCAGGAAGACGGCGAGGAAGGTGCCGCTGCCGACGGAGGTCAGCCCGATGATGAAGCCGGTGACGATGCCGAGGCACACCGTCATCACCTTGAGGCGCGCGGTCATCGTTATGTTCTCGCGCCGGTGCTTCTGCTCGACGTGCAGGACGACCTTCACGATGAGCAGGACGCCCACCATCATGAGCGCCGAGCCGATCGCGCGATAGAGGATGTCGTTGACGACATCTCCGTAGGTGTTCTTGACGTAGGTCACCGCGGCGACACCCGTGAGTGCCGCGGGGATGCTCCCGAGGGCGAGCCAGAGGGCGAGCGGCACGTCGACCGATCCCTGCTTCCAGTGCTTCCACGATCCGAAGATCTTGGTGACGGCGGCGTAGGTGATGTCGGTGCCGATCGCCATCGTCGGGGAGAAGCCGAAGAAGAAGATCAGCACGGGGGTCATGAGCGCGCCGCCGCCCATGCCGGTGAGGCCGACGAGGAAGCCGATGAACAGGCCGGTGGCGGTGAGGTAGCCGTTGAGCTCGCCGCCGACGGTGAGGTAGGCCACGGCGATCACGACGGCCCAGCCGCTCATGCCGAGCGCCCAGCGCTTGAGCCAGGCGCTGGTGCCGACACCCGTGGGCTCGGGGCCGGGCCGGAACGGCGGGAGCGTCTCGTCGATGTCCGGGTCGAAGACGCCGTCGCCGGAGGCGGCCCGGGCGGCGTCGTCCGGCGCTCCCGGCGCGTCTTCGACGGCGACGGCTGTGCTCTCGCTCTCGGTCATCTGCTCCCCGGGCCTGCGGGCGGCGGTCGCCGCGCGGGCGTGCTGAGTGGCGCCGGCGCGCGAAGTGGGTCCGGCGCCGCGAATGGGCGTGAGTATGGGCAGCCTCAACTTATCTGTCAAATAAGGCATCGGAATGAAAAGGGAAGCCGGAAGGGAGGTTGCGCCGGCTCACGCCTGCGAGTGCCCGCGGCATTAGCAGACCTGATAGATGGACCTGTTTGAATAGGAAACTCGAATGCCCGCGGGCGCGGGAGGGTGGTCGGCCCCGCGGCGCCCGGCGAGGCGGACGGCGCCGGGTCGGCCGCCCCCGCCCCCCGGCGTGGGCGGCGGTCAGCCGGCCGCTGCGTACTGCTCGCGGAAGAAGGCGAGCAGCGCCTCGGCGGCCTTGCTCAGCACGCGCGTCTTCGAGCGCACGCTGTAGAAGTCGCGCAGGATCCTGAAGCCCTCGACGGGCACGACGGTCAGAGAGCCGTGCTCCAGCTCGGGGCCGATCGCCCAGCGGCTGACGAAGGTGACGCCGCCACCGGAGATCGCCGCCTGCTTGGCCGACTCCATGAGGCCCATCTCCATGATCACGTTGAGCTTCTCGGGGCGGACTCCGGCGCGCCGCAGGTGGTCCTCGAGGACGGTGCGCACGCCCGCGCCCTTCTGCTGCATGATGTGCGGTTCGCCGACCAGTTCGCCCAGCGTCACCTGGTCGCGCGTCGCCCAAGGGTGGCTCGGGTTGCAGACCAGCACGAGTTCGTCGCGCGCGAGCGGCTCTGCGACCAGCTCCGGCCGCGGCGTGACGGCGCCCACCGCGCCCACCTCGAACTCGCGAGAGAGCACGCGCTCGATCACCGCGTGCGTGTCGTCCACGTTCAGCGTGATCGAGACCCCGGGATACTCCTGCTTGAACCACGTGAGCATGCCGGGCAGCACGTGTTCGCCCGGGCCTGTGGAGGCGCCGACCTTGATCTGGCCCGCCACCAGTTCGCCGAGGTCGAGGATCTCGGTGCAGGCGCGCTCGTGGAGGCCCAGGATCTCACGGCCGTACCGGTAGAGCACCTGTCCGGAGTCGGTGGGTACGACGGTGCGGCGCGAGCGGTCGAGCAGGGTCGTCTTGAGCTCGCGCTCCAGGCTCCTGATCTGCTGGCTGGCGGCCGGCTGCGTGATGTGCATCTCGTCCGCGGCGAGTGAGAAGCTGCTGCGGTCGACGATGCGGCAGAACAACCTGATCTGACGGATGTCCATAAGCAGAGCTTATCTCAGGACGCGCCGCTGTGGCCAGGTGGCGCGGGCCGCATCCGGGCGTCCGGGCGCTCAGACGATGGGCGCCGGCGGCTCGTCCGCGACGTCCTGGAGGAGGCGGCCGACCCGGGCTCGCCGTGAGCCGCGGCCCGCGAGGTCGAGGAGGCGGCCGGCGAACAACCCCGGGTCGCGCGGGGCGAGGGCGACCGTGTGCGTGTCCTTCTTGCGCAGCGCCACGTCGTCGGGACCGGCTGCGCGCCTCAGGCGTCCGTCCGCGAGCAGCGCCGCGTCGACGGCCGCCGCCGGACGCCGGGAGAACGCGTAGGCGGGCGTGCCGAGCGCCGCCGCCTCGCGCGTCATGGCTCCCCCGAGCCCGATCATGAAGTCGGCCGACGCCAGCAGCCCCACGCCGTCCACCGGACCGTCCGGCACGAGGACGCCGGGCAGCTCGAGCGCGAGAAGGCGCCGCCGCTGCCCGGGGTCGCGCGCTACGACGACGAGGGTGACGTGGCGCCGGCCGGCCAGCCCGCGAAGGAGCTCGCCGAGCGCCGATTCGGCGGCCGGCGCCGGGCCGGCGGGTGAGGGCGAGCCCGAGGCGGCCGGCCGCACCACCCCGACGACGTGGCGCCGGTCGATGCCGAGACGACGCAGCGCATCGGGGTCGGGGCGCGCGTCGTGGAGGTAGTACTCCTCCTTGAACCCGGGGTAGAGCCACACCTTCTGCGGCGGCGCGCCGAGAGCGGCGAGCGACGCCGCGGGCACGGCGTCGGGCATGGCGATCTCGTCGACGAGCCGCGCATTGACGGCGTTGCCGCGCCCCGGCCGGTCGTCGTCGAAGAAGGTCATCTGCGGGATCGCCAGCGTCCAGGCGGTGAGCACGAAGTCGCTGGCGTGGCTGCCGGCGGCCACGTCGAAGCGGCCGCTTGAGGCCGAGCCGAGGAGCTGCGCCGTGCGGTTGATGAGCCCGACGGCGCGGGTGCCGAGGCTGCCTCCGCGGTGCTGGGTCGTCAGCACGCCGCCGAGGCCGTAGCGCCGCAGGATGAGGTCGGCGCCGGCGAAGCGGCGCGCCGTGAGCGTCACCGTGTGGCCGGCCTCTTCGAGCCGCCGCACGATGGGCGCGAAGAAGACGACCGCCGAGGCGTCGGTGATGTCGACCCAGATCCTCACCGCGTCAAGGCTTCGGCGCGGCGCCGGCGACGCCTGCCGCGCCGGGGGCCGTCAGGCGAGCCCGGCGGTGACGGCCGCGGCCACCTCGCGGACCTGCTCCTCGGTGAGGTTCGGGTGCATCGGCAGGGCGAGGTTGCGCGCCGCGGCCTCATCCGTGTTCGGGAAGTCGCCGAGCTTGTGACCCTGGTCGGCGAAGGCCGGCTGCAGGTGCAGCGGCGTCGTGTAGTACGCGGCGCAGTCGACCTGACGCTCCTTGCACGCCGCGGCGATGGCGTCCCGCCCGGGGTGACGGATCACGTACAGGTGATAGACGTGCGTGTGGCCGTCGGGCACGGCGGGGCGCACGACCTCGTCGGGCAGGTACTGGTCGTACCACTCCGCTACCAGGGCGCGGCGGCCGTTCCACTCGTCGATCACCTCGAGCTCGATGCGCAGGATCGCGGCCTGCAGCTCGTCGAGCCGCGAGTTGAAGCCGATGTCGGTGAACGTCTTCTTGTCCTTGCTGCCGTGGAAGCGAAGCTCCCGGGCGCGCTGCACGAGTACTTCGCTGTGGCCGGTGACGAGACCGCCGTCGCCGTAGCCGCCGAGGTTCTTGGTCGGGAAGAAGCTGAAGACGCCCATGTCGCCGAGGCTGCCGGCGCGGCGACCGAAGTAGGTCGCGCCCCATGCCTGGCAGGCGTCCTCGACGATGGCGATGCCGCGAGCCTCGGCCACCGCGCGGACGGCGTCGGCGTCGGCCGGCAGGCCGAAGAGGTCGACCGGCATGATCGCCTTGGTACGCGGCGTGATCGCGGCCTTGACGGCGGCCGGGTCGATGCAGAGCGTGTCGGTCAGGATGTCGACGAACACGGGCTTCGCCCCGGCTTGGGCGATCGCCTCGGCCGTGGCGTAGAACGTGAACGGGACGGTGATGACTTCGTCGCCGTCGCCGATCCCCAGCGCGCGCAGCGCGATGGTGAGGCCGTCGGTGCCGTTGGCGACGCCGACGGACCCGGTCGTGCCCATGTACGCGGAGGCCTCCTCCTCGAAGCCCTTGACGTTCGGCCCGAGGATCACGCGGCCGCTGCGCAGGACGTCGAGGACGGCTCTCTCGATGCGGTCCTGCAGTTCGGCGTACTGTCCCTTGATGTCCATGAGTCCGACGGCCATGCGATGCGCCTCCTTGCGGCGGGAGAAGTCGAGCCCGGAACCTACCACAGGCCGCCGGAGGGGGGCTACCTCGCGGGCGGTCCTCGCGCGGTGTTCGCCGCCGATGCGCCGCGTGCGGTACTCTTGCGCGCGTGACCTCCATCATCGACATCGTCGTGCAATGGGCCACCGGCCTCATCGGCGACTGGGGTCTCCCGGCCGTCTTCTTCCTGATGCTGCTCGAGAGCGCCTGCATCCCCGTGCCCAGCGAGGCGATCATGCCCTTCGCCGGCTTCGCCGTGACCGAGGGCACCATGACCCTCCTCGGCATCACCGTCGCCGGCGTTGCCGGCAATGTCGTCGGCTCGTGGATCGCGTACTGGGTGGGTCGCTACGGCGGCCGCCCCTTCATCGACAAGTGGGGCAAGTACGTGCTCCTCCGCCACCCCCACGTGGAGCTGGCGGAGCGCTGGTTCGCCAAGTACGGGCCGCCGGTCGTCTTCTTCAGCCGCTGCCTGCCGATCGTGCGCACCTTCATCTCGCTGCCGGCCGGCATCGCCAAGATGCCGTTCTGGAAGTTCACGCTGTACACCACGCTCGGCTGCGTCCCGTGGGTCTTCTTTCTCGGCTGGCTGGGCACACGGCTCGGCGCCCACTGGGAGGATCTGCGGCCGTACCTGCACTACGCCGACTACGTGGTGGTCGCGGCGCTGGTGGCGATCGTCGTGTGGGCGTTCCTCAAGTGGAGGAAGGGGCGCCGGTCCGGGGGTCCCGGCCCGGCGGAGTACGGAGACGAGGCATGAACGCCGCGGCCGCAGGCGCCGGCGGAGGCCCCGCCGCCGGCGGCGCGACCTGCCGGGTCCGCGTGCCCGCCACGACGGCGAACCTCGGCCCCGGCTTCGACTGCCTGGGCCTCGCGCTCGACCTGTGGAACGCGTTCCGCTTCACGCTCGAGGGCGACGGGCTCGTCGTGAGCATCCAGGGCGAGCGCGGCGCCGGCCTGCCGCGCGACGAGAGCAATCTCGTCGCGCAGGCGTTCGTACGGCTGTGCGAGGCGGCCGGCGCAGCCGCTCCCGCCGGCCTGCACATCCACTGCGACATCCGCGTGCCGACGTCGTCGGGGCTCGGCTCGAGCTCGACGGCGGTGGCGGCCGGCCTCCTCGGCGCGAACGCGCTGCTGGGCCGGCCCTTCGACCTCACCCGGATCCTGGAGCTCGCCGCCGACATGGAGGGCCACCCCGACAACGTCGCGGCGGCCCTGCTCGGCGGCCTGACGATCGTCGTGCAGCAGGGCGACCGCCTGCTCACCAAGAAGATCCTGGTGCCCGAGGTCCGGGTCGCCCTCGCCGTTCCCGACCTGCCGTTCAGCACGCGCTCGGCGCGGGCCGACCTGCCGACGCACGTGTCGATGAAGGACGCCGTGTTCAACCTGCAGCGCACGCCGCTCGTGGTGGAGGCGCTGCGCACGGGCGACTACGACCTGCTCAGCCAGGTGATGGACGACCGCCTGCACCAGGCCGCCCGGCTCAAGCTGATCCCGGGCGGCCGCACCGCCTGGCTGGCCGCCCTCGAGGCCGGCGCCGCGGCGGTCGCGGTGTCCGGGTCGGGGCCGAGCCTCGTCGCCTTCGTCGCTCTCGCGACCGACGCGTCGCGCATCGCCCGCGCGATGGCCGACGCGTTCGCCGGCGAGGGTGTCACGGCGATCCCGCTCGGCCTCAGCGCCTCCGCCGGCGGCGCTACGGTGGCCGCCTGACCGAGCGCACTTCGTTCTCTGCCCGCGCTTCGAGGGCCTGCTCCGTCCCCAGACGGGGTACAGTCCGCCTATGGGCGCGGGCTACGAACTCATCGAGCACACCGCCGACATCGGCGTGCACACCTGGGGCAGGACGCCGGCCGACGTCTTCGAGCAGGCGGCGCGGGCCCTCTTCTCTCTGGTCTGCGACCCGCGCGAGGTGGACGAGCGCGAGACCGTCGAGGTAGCGCTCGAGGCGGAGGCGCAGGATCTGCTGCTGGCGGCCTGGCTCAACGAGTTGCTGTACATCTTCGAGGCGCGCCGGCTGGTGCTCACCCGGTTCGAGGTGCTCGAGGTGGGCGAGAAGAGCCTGCGCGCCCGGGTCACGGGCGAGCCGATGGACGGCGAGCGCCACGTCCTCTGCGGCGGCGTCAAGGCGGCGACCCTGCACGACCTCGCCCTCGAGAAGCGCGAGGGCGGCTGGGAGGGGTTCGTCCTGCTGGACGTGTGAGCGCGGAGCGGAGGGGGCGGCGGCGATGCGCGTCGAGCGCACGGGCGAGTTCACCTGGGAGATCCCGGCCGAGGGCGCGATGCGCGTGCCCGGCCGCGTGTACGCCCACCCCAGCCTCTTCGAGCAGGCAGGGCACGAGGAGGCGCTGCAGCAGGTCGCCAACGTCGCGATGCTCCCGGGCATCGTCACCGCCAGCATCGCGATGCCCGACATCCACTGGGGCTACGGCTTTCCCATCGGCGGGGTAGCGGCCTTCGACGAGGCGGATGGGGTGGTCTCGCCGGGCGGCGTGGGGTTCGACATCAACTGCGGTGTGCGCCTGGTGCGGACGGGGCTGGGCGTGGACGAGGTCCGGCCGCGGCTCGAGCCGCTCCTGCACGAGGTCATGCGGCGCGTGCCGCAGGGCACGGGGCGCGGCGGGGCTCTGGAGGTGGCCGAGGGCGAGCTGGAGCGGCTGGCCGAAGGCGGAGCCGCGTATCTGGCGGCGCGGGGCCTCGCCACGGAGCGCGACCTCGAGCACACCGAGGAGAACGGGATGCTGCTGGGTGCCGACGCGCGCGTCGTGAGCCGCCGGGCCATGGAGCGCGGCCGCCTGCAGGTCGGCAGCCTGGGCTCGGGCAACCACTTCATCGAGGTCCAGTTCGTGGACGAGGTGGTGGACGAAGAGGCGGCGAGGGCCTTCGGCGTCGCCGCCGGCCAGGTGGTCGTCATGATCCACTCCGGCTCGCGCGGCTTCGGCCACCAGATCTGCACCGACCACGTGGCGCGGATGGCGGGCGCGGCGGCGCGCGCCGGCATCGAGTTGCCCGACAGGCAGCTCGCCTGCGCGCCGCTCGGCTCGCCCGAGGCCCGCGAGTACCTCGCGGCCATGGCCTGCGCCTGCAACTTCGCCTTCGCCAACCGGCAGATGATGCTGCACGAGGTCCGCGGGGCCTTCGAGCAGGTCTTCGGACGGGGCTGGGAGAGCCTCGGCGTGGAGCTCGTGTACGACGTGGCGCACAATATCGCGAAGCGTGAGGTCCACGTCGTCGATGGCCGTGAGCGCCCGGTCTGGGTGCACCGCAAGGGGGCGACGCGGGCCTTCGCGCCGGGCCGCCCCGAGGTGCCGCCGGACTACCGGGCCGTCGGCCAGCCGGTGATCATCCCCGGCGACATGGGCAGCGAGAGCTGGCTGCTCGCCGGCACCGAGACGGCGATGGTGGAGGCCTTCGGCTCGACCTGCCACGGCGCCGGGCGGACGCTCTCGCGCCACGCGGCGCGCAAGGTCAAGAGCGGGCCGGACGTGCGCCGCGAGCTGGAAGAGCGCGGCATCGTGGTGAAGGCGGCGTCGGTCGGCCTGCTGGCCGAAGAAGCGCCGTTCGCCTACAAGGACGTGGCCGACGTCGTCGGCGTCGTGGACGCCGTCGGCCTCTCACGCAAGGTCGCGCGCCTGCGGCCGCTCGGCGTGCTCAAGGGCTGAAGGCCGGGCGGGGCGCTGCGCGCCTCAGCCGGCTCCGCCGCGACCCCTCAGGCAGCTCCGCCGCGACCTCCCAGCCGGCTCCGCCGCGAACCCTCAGCCGGCCCCGCCGCGACCCCTCAGCCGGCTCCGAGCCGCCTGGCCTCCGCCTTGGTCGTGTCGACGATGGCCCTGTACACCTGCGCGAGCGCGTCGGGCGCGAGTGGGCCCTTGTTGGCGCGCGAGAGGAAGGTGAGCATCCACTCCTCGCGCTCGGGGCTCTCGACGTCGACCCCCTGCTCCGCCTTGTAGCGCCAGAGCTTGTCGACGAGCTTCAGCCGCTTGTTGATCAGGTCGACGAGCTTGAGGTCGTTGTCGCTGATCTGGTCGCGGAACTGCTTGATGACGGGGTCGTCGTTGGGCGTGCTCACGGGGGGCCTTTCGTCGTGGAGTCGTGGGTGTGCGGTCGTGGGGCGGGCGGGAGCGGCGAGTGGGCGCCGGCGCTAGTTGTGGGGGCCGGCGCCGGACTGGTCGTCGAACTCGTCTTCTTCCTCGTCCTCATCGTCGTCTTCGTCTTCGTCCAGATCGTCGTCGTCCTCGTCGTTCTCGTCGGCGTCGATCGCGTAAGCCTCGTCGTCGGCCGTGACCTCGGCGGTGCGGAAGTCGTCCGGTGAGACGCCCTCTAGGAAGTCGCGGAAGCCCTCGATGATCTCCTCGGTGTCGTCGACCTCCCGCTCGAACTCGATGGCGTTCTCGTCGATGAGCTCGGTGCTGGCGAAGATCGGCGCGTCGGTGCGCACCGCAAGGGCGAGCGCGTCACTGGGCCGCGAGTCTATGTCGACTTCGGAGCCGTCCTTCATGAGCGTGAGACGTGCGTAGAAGGTGCTCTCCTTGAGCTCGGTGACCGTGATGCGCGCCACCTCGGCGTGGAACTCGCCGATGACGCTCGTGAGCAGGTCGTGGGTCATCGGCCGCGGGAGGCTGGTGCCCTGCAGCTTGATGAGGATGGCGGCGGCCTCGGGGTGCCCGATCCAGATGGGGAGGAAGCGATTGCCCTCCACCGTCTTGAGGAGCACGATCGGCTGCTTGCCGATGACGTCGAAGCTGACGCCGTAGATGACCATTTCCTGAACGTCGCTCATGCACTGAGTATACGGCAAGGGCCACGGACCTCACACCGTACGTGGCGGAGCGGGCGGGGCTGCTGCGACGCCCGCCCTCCGCGCATACGCGACCCGCCCGCGAGCAGGGCGTTCAGGGTTCCTGCCGGCCGACTCGGCGAATATGCCCTCGAGCACCTAGACGCCGAGTCGCGTTGCGCAGCCCGCGGCACCTCTCGCCGCCCGCGCCACGTCTCGCCTCCCGTCGCCGGCGCCGCCCGGGGTCGCCGCCCGGGGGTCGCCGCCCGGCGGCTCCTTCTTGATCGCTTCTATCCGATCAAGCAGGAGTCTCGTGATGGCAGGGTCTGCTCCTGCCTTGCCGCCGCGCCCAGCGCAGGCAACGCGCAGCGCTCATGGGCCGGCGACGCATGACGATGACACGAGGAGGGACGACCCGCGGAAGAGAGGGAGTCTGTGCGCGCACGTAGACGGTATCGAGCGCTTGTGGTCAGGGCGCCGGCGGCCACGACGACGGTGGCAGCGGCGGCTGCGGCCGCTGCCCTGCTGGCCGTCGTGATGGTCGCGGCGTTCGTCTGGGGAGCCTCCGCATTCGCCGCCGCCGCCGCCGCCGCCGACCCCGGCGCCGCCGCGTCCGTGCCTGCTTCCGCTGAGCGCGCTGCGGCGCGTCGGCTCACGCTGACGGCCGCGGCGTCCACGCTCAGGCCTGTTGCAGGCCAGACGGTCACCATACGCGTCCGCGTTCGTGACCGCGCCGGCCGGCCGCTGCGCGGCGTGCGGGTGCGCGCCGCGTGGGTGCTCCCCGGCCGGGTCGCGCGCGGGACGAAGACGACCGGCCGGACCGGGCGGGTGATCTTCCGGCGCGCGTTCGGTGCGGCGCTCGCCGGCAAGACCGTCACCGTCCGGCTTGTCGCCCGCTGGCGCGGCCAGGTGCGCCGCCGCACGCTGCGGCTCGCGGTGGCCGGGGAGTGCACGGGGGGCCGCCTCGACCCGGGCGCCCTCGTCTACGCCGGCGCCTTCCGCCTGCCCGCCCCGTCCGGGACGTCGTCCTGGGACTGGAGCGGCGATGGACTGACGTACTACCCCGACGGCGACCCGGGCGGTGACGCCGACGGCTACCCCGGCTCGCTCTTCGGCATCGGCCACGACTGGCAGCACGACCTGAGCGAGGTGAGCATTCCGGCGCCCGTCGTCTCCGCCGACAAGGATCCGGCGGACCTGCTGCGGGCGCGCACTCTGCAGCCGTTCGCGAACGTCCGCGGCGATCTGTACCCCGACCTCGGTGAGGAGATCCGGCGCG
>CAYTRM010000021.1:0-14387 GCA_964440225.1 uncultured Thermoleophilia bacterium
GCGCGCCGTCCCCGGCTCGCGCAGGCGCGAGCGCAGGTCCGGGTCGTCGACGAGCAGCCGGACCAGCTCCTCGGACGAGTCGTCGATGGCCAGCGGGAGCTCGTGCGCGACCAGCGCCTCGACGACCCGCGCAGCGGAGACGACGGCGTTGCCGTGGCGCAGCGGCACCGAGGCGTGCCCGGCCTCGCCGCGCACGACGAGGCGGAACTGCGCGGTGCCCTTCTCTCCGCTCTCGAGCAGGTAGACGCGGCGGTCGCCGTGCCGGATGAACCCGCCGCCGCCCTCGTTCACGACGTAGTCGGTGCGGATGAGGTCCGGGCGGTGCTCGACGAGCCAGCGGGCGCCGCCCACGCTCCCCTCCTCCTCGTCGGCGGTGCACGCGTAGACGAGCGTGCCGGCGAAGTCGGCGCCGGCGGCCGCCAGACGCGCCGTGGCGACGGCGTGCGCGGCCACCAGGTTCTTGATGTCGAGGGCGCCGCGGCCCCAGACGTAGCCGTCCTCGATGAGCCCGGAGAAGGGCGGCACCCGCCAATCCTCGGCGGTCGCCGGCACGACGTCCTCGTGCGCGAGCAGCAGCAGCGATGGACCGGGGCGCCGGCCCTCCAGGCGCAGCACGAAGCTGCGCCTGTCCGCGGGCTCGCCCACGACCTGCCCCTCGAGGCCGCGCTCCGCGAACCACGCGGCCATGAACGCGGCGACCTCGGTCTCGTTGCCGGGGGGGTTGGTGGTGTCGATGCGGATGAGCCGGCTGAGCAGCTCGCTCGTCTCGCGCTCGACCTCGTTGATCACGGCGGGATCCACACCGGCGATGTCCACTCCAGCCCCTCCCTCACGTCGACGCCCGGTCTCTCGACGAGCATCATATCGGGCCACCGGCGACGGCGCTCCCCAGCTTTCGGGGCCCGTGAGGGTGCGGTATAGTGTGTCTCCCGCGCGGAGAAGTGGCCGAGTGGCTGAAGGCAACCGCCTGCTAAGCGGTTAAGGGGGCTTTAACCTCCTTCCCGGGTTCGAATCCCGGCTTCTCCGCCAGTCTCTTCGACTCCCCGGAGACCGCATGACCCCACCCATCGAGCTTCGCGACGTGACGGCCGGCAACTGGCGCGACGTGGCCGGTCTCGAGGTCATGGACGGCCAGGCGGCGTTCGTCTCCCCCGTGACCCGCTACCTTTGCCTCTGTCACTACGGCGGCGTCTGGAGCCCTTTGGCGATCGCCGCCGGCGAGGACGTCGTGGGCTTCGCGATGTGGGCCGTCGACCCCGACGACGGCAGCGGCTGGATCGGCGGCCTCGTGATCGACCGCGCCCGCCAGCGCCGCGGGTACGGGCGCGCCGCCGTGCTCGCCGTGCTCGAGCGGCTGCGCCGCGAGCACGCCTGCCCCTCGGCGGCGCTCAGCTACGCGCCGGACAACGCGGCCGCCCGGGCCCTGTACCGCTCGCTCGGCTTCGTCGAGACCGGCGAGCGCGAGGACGACGAGCTGGTCGCTCGCCTCACCTTCACCGGCGACTGACGCCCACGGCTCCGCGGCCGCGCCACCCCGCGCGAAGCCGCAGCGGTGTTCCCTGCCGGTACTTTCGGGTATACTCTCGTTCCTTCGTGCGCACGTAGCTCAGTTGGATTAGAGCGTCGGTCTACGGAACCGAAGGCCGCAGGTTCGAGTCCTGCCGTGCGCACCACTTCTTTTCCCTGCTCATCCCCACTTTCCGCGGCAGCCGCCTCGGCGCGCCCTCAAGGCAATGTAGCCGTAAATGCAGCCGATTCCTCAGGAAAGCAGCCGCTCCAGGCTCGCCGCTGCACCCTCCTGGACAGCCACGGAAGCATGGATATAGCCCTCGGTGGTGGCGAGGTCGGCGTGCCCCTGGCGATCGCGGATCGTGAGCGGATCGACGCCGGCGTCCCGCAGCATCGTCGAGTGCGTGTGGCGCAGGCTGTGCAGGTCGCAGCCCTCGATCTCGCATGTAGCCAGCAGCGCCGCTACATCGTGGCTGACTGCGTCGGGGTTGCGCACCTTGCCAGCGCGGGACGGGAACACGAGGCGCTCGCGGTTCCAGGCGCGGTTCTTGAGCAGCGCCGACGCCTGGCGGCGCAGCTCCGCCCGCAGCGCCTCGACCGCCACCGGCGGCAGCAGGATCGGTCGCACCTTCTCCCGCCGCGCCTTGGTCCCCTTGCGCGTCGACGGGGATCCCGGCACCTTGACCACCGACTCGCGCAGCAGCGGCACGGCCTCGTCGAGGCGCAGGTCGGCCTGGCGCAAGGCGATAAGCTCGCCGCGTCGCAGGCCGGCCGTCGCAGCGAGGAGACACAGTGCGTACAGGTAGCGGTTCAACCGCTCGCGCTTGCCGGCGGGGCGATCGCGCAGCTCGAGCGCCTTGGCGAGCAGCTGCTTGAGCTCGTCGACCGTGAGCGCCCGCCGCGGGGTCTGCACCTCTGGCCGGCGCTTCTCCCGCACGGCCTCGGCGGCGTTGTAGGGCAGGCGCTTGGTGCGCACGCCGAAGTCGAGCACGCTGGAGAGTACGGCCATGTGGTTGCGCACGGTGTTCGGCGCCAGTCCCGCCTTGCGCTGCCGGGCCCGGAACTTGAGCACCATCGTGGGGTCGATGCTGGTGACGATGGTGCGGCCGAAGCAGGGCCGCAGGTGGCGGCGCAGGATGGACTTGTAGCGGTCGAGCGTCGTGAGGCCGAGGTCCGGGCCGTCCAACTCGAGGTAGTCGTCGGCGAGCGCGTTGAATGGTTCGTCCTCGTGGTTCTTGGCGCCCTTCAGCTTGTCGGCCGGCTTGGTGCGCGCCGCGATCTGCGCCGCCTTCTTGGTCGGCCTCGTCGCGTTCGCCTGCACCTTGCGCAGGCCGCTCCCCTCGCTCTCGAAGGCGCGCCACCCAACGCGCCGGCCACTCTCGTCGAGTAGCTCCTTCACCCAGCCCATGGGCGGAGCATAACAAAGGGGCGTCCGGAACCGCTGTCCCGAACGCCCCTTCGCTAGGCTCATCGAGCCTAGCGGTCCTCGACCAGCTTGATTGTCCCCGGTTCCGGCTTGTCCGGTTCCGGACCGCCCTTGAAAGTCTGATTCGGCGGCGGTGTAGGCTTCCCAGGCGGCTTCACTGACTGCGTCGGCGCAGGCTGCTGCTTGTCATCACCCATCTGCATCCCTCCTTTCAGGTGAGATATTGCAAGACCTGGTCAAGACCCAATACGCCCGTTGAAGCGGCGGCAAGTATCACCACCACCAGCAGCATGATCGCTGCCGTGTAGAAGCGCTCCGATCGAATGACGTTGTTGTTGGAGTTGACAGTGGCGGCGTGGCAAAGCTTCTCCAGCAGGCTGTCGTCGAAATCTGTCGACGCAGCCCCCTTGTCTTCGGGGTGCGTTGAGTAGTAGGCGTCGAGATCCCTCGAGTAGGTGAGAAGCTGATCGGGCACCGCAAGCTTCTCATAGCGGAAACGCACCACCCGAAGCGCCCATACGACCGCGAGGATGTACACCACAGCGGCAGCGACCCACAACACAAGCCCCGCCCAGGCTAGAGTCGTGGCCGGAGGCCACGCCCATCGCACCAAGACAACAAGCGCCCCACCGACGACCGAGACTGCCGCCACATGGACACCAAGCCTGTTGTCCTGCTGCGCCTTATCGTCGAGCTCCTTGAAGTAGAGCTCCTTCGCCAAGTCGGTGTTCATACCCGTTCAGCCTACACCCCGCCGCGGACGGCTCGGTGCCCCGACAGCGGAAGGGCGCCTGGGAACCGATGTCCCAGACGCCCCTTGTCAAGCTTGCGAACTCAGGTTGTCAACTCAACCTGTCGCCGAAGGTTCCGAGCATGAACCCACTGACCTCGGAAAGCCTTCCTCTCCACCAGACGCTGGACTCGCCGCCGTTGGGGATGATGAACGTTCCTGTCGACGACAGGAACCGTACGTTCTTGAGGTGGATGAAGGTGATGCGCTCATCGATGTCGGGGCGGTCGTAGATCTTGCTGAAGCCGCCGACCCACTTCTCGACCGTCTCACGAGTATCGCCTTCTGGCAGAGACTTCCCGAACGCCTTGGCCGACTCCAGGTAGTAGTGCCTCCCACTCGCCAGCTCGCCCGTGATCACGAGGCCGCCGACCGTCAACGTGATGCCCAGCCCCGCAGGCCCATCCTCAGCCGCGGCGTTCACCAACCCGATGAGCTCCTCGAGAAAGAAGTCTGACTCCGGCCTCTTCCACTCGGTCGACTGGCCCTCGTCGGCCTGATCGTCCGGCTGTTCCCCCAGATGCTCCACCATTGCGCCCTCCAGGTACTCGACTCCAGTGACACCAACAGACTACTCCCCGGCACCGACGGCATCAGTTGTCCACCCGCCACCAGCACTGGGACCCCGGCTTGACGCCGGTCGTAGGGTGGAGACGTCGACACAAGGAGGGGTGATGACTAAGACACCACCGAACCATGGCAAGACTTGGACGAAGGCCGATGTGGCGGCGCTCAAGGACCTGGCCGCCGGCAACACACCGACTCGGGTGATCGGAATGAAGATGGGCCGCACCGAGGAGGCAGTACGGTCGGCGGCGCAACGCTTCGATATCCCCTTGAACCCGCCGAATCAGCCTCCATACGGCCCCCGGAAGAAGCGCAACCCATGACCGAGTGGCTGCGCACTCCCGAGGCCGCGAACTGGCTCGTGGCCTCGGGGACGATCGTATTAGCAGTCGCCACAATCGCGCTCGCCGTGATCACATACCTTCAACTCCGCGAGGCAGGTAGGGCACGGCGTGATGCTCGGGACGCGGTTATCGAATCCAAGAACCTTCAGACCCAGTTGCGCGACATCGAAGCAGCAAGAGAGGCCGATCGCCTGCAGAACGAGAGACGCGCAGCAATCGTCACAAGCGTTCAGCGTACGCCGACGGCCCTGGTCCATTTCGCGGTCGAAAACCGTGGCAAGGGCGAGGCGCGCAACATCACCTTGACCTTCGACGGCGAGCCGCTCCCCTGGGCCGCCCCGATTGCCTCACTCGGCCCTGGGGCCGTCGTGGTCTTCGGGTTCAACTACCTCGGGGGCGACCTGCCGGCCAAGACGGTGAACGTGACCTGGGAGGACGATTCCGAGCTGGAGGGCCGCTTCAGAACCGCGTTTCACGTTCCCTTGAGGTAGCCGGCGAGCGCGATCGCCGTACCGCCGGCGCAGCCGACCCGGGTGAGCATGAGGCGGCCGGACCTCACGCCGCGGCGCTCCCCAGCAGCTCGACCACGACCTCAATACGCGGGCAGGCCCGGTCGATCGCTGTCCGCACGGTCGCGCAGCGCACCTGGCAGTCGTCGACCCACAGGAAGTCGTTCAGCGCGTCCTGCACCGCCTTCAGCACGTTGTCGCCGTCGCGCCGGCGAGCGTCCGGGAAGAAGCAGCGCACCTCGATCGAGACGGCGCCGGCGTGCCCCTTGGGGACACGCCGGCGACACATCTCGATCAGGCAGCACTTGCGGACCTCAGCCTCGTACTTCGTCGTCGCCGCCGGCGTGTAGACGCGGCCGCCGGCGCCGAGCCGCAGGCGCTGTTTACCCTGCGGCTTGCCCGGGACGATGAAGGCAACCTGGGTGGTCACGCGGCCTGCTCTCCCTCGACGGACTCCTCCACCGGCCGCCAGCCGTTGCCGCCGCAGCCCATGCCCTCATCCGGGTCGTCGAGTGACATCGCGCACTCGCTGGGCATCGTGCCGCAGTTGTGACAGGTGCGCAGCTCCGCCTCGAGTTCGCCGGCGCCGGCGTCGCCGTAGACGACGGCGAACTCGAGTCCGTGGTCTTCGGGCGCGATCGCGGCGTGCAACTCGCGGGTGCGACCGTCGCCGATGGCGACCACACTGAAGTGCTCGATGTCCTCGTCATCGATCCCAGCCGGATCGTCGACGTTGTAGTCGGCCACCAGCTCGGCGTACTGCGTGTGCTCGCCGACGTCGGTGGCCACCGGCGCGTTCGCCATGGGCCACCAGACGCTCACCGTGCCCTCGCCGCGCTCGGCCTTGCCCGTCACCTCGCCGGTCTCGAGATCGACGGTGTCGCCCTCGATCTGATGGGCGTCGTCGATGACCTCGGCGTCCTCGTACTCCTCAGCCTCGCCCTCCATCGGCGCCGGCTCCGCGGCCGCCCTCGGCCCGCGCCCTGCGCGACGCCTTCCTGCTGGCGCAGATCCGTCGCGCGCACGAGGGCAGTAGCGGTGTCTACGGCCAGCTCAAGGTCTGGGACGAGCTGAACGACGAAGGCACCCGGGTTGTCGGCCCGGTACTGCGACGGATCCACGCCGCCGAAGCCGCGCGCCTTGATCATCGCCTCGGCGATCTGCTCGGACGTCGGCGTCGCCTTCTTCCTCATCACTGCGCTCCTTTCGCACGATCCGTCGGCGCCGCGGCCGGGGCATGGCGGGTCCCCGGCCGCGGCTGGTCGGGGTGGACGACCTGGCTCGGACGTTACGAAATGGGGCTGTTGGCGGAGGAAGACGCGGAGGGGCTTGGGTCAGGGGCGAACGTCAACCGTGGCGACGGGTCGTCCACCTTGCGGGCGGGTGGACGCGCGGCCTACGGTCGCGTCAGTCGGAGGTTCTGTGCGTGTGGGCGAAGTCCCCGAAACGGTAGCCGGTCAAGACGGGAGGGCTCCTGGTGCCAGAGGCCTCCCGTTCGCGTTCTGCGCGTGGCCGCACGGGGCGACGTCAGGTAGGCTGACGAGGGCTGGTTAAGTCGGCTGGCGCCGGCCGCGGTCTGCAAAACCGTTGGGCTGCCTTCACAAGGCCGCTGTTCGGTTCGATTCCGAAGCCAGCCTCCATAAGCCTTGCCGGAGCAGCATCTGCCGCGGCCGTCGGTTGTCGAATGCAGGCCCGAGACGGTGGCCGGCTTCAGGAGGGTGGCTCTGCGCAGCCCCGGCGCCGGCGTCGGTCACCCTCCTGAGCGCGTACGGGGGTCGGTCAGCCTGAGCCGGAGCCTGGATGGGGCGCAGGGTCGCGAGCGTTCGCATGTCCGTTACGACGTGACCTCAAGCTGCGCAGCCAGCCAATCACGGTACTCCTCCAGAAGCGCAAGGCTATCCCAGTCGATCAAGGCCTCACGCGACGGGTGCATGACGATTCGGCGCGTGTCGTTGAGCCTGACAAGCCAGTTGGTGCCACGGTCTTTCCCCTGTGCATCTCTACCGAGCATACCTTTGAAGAGAGGCCAGTTGGCCATGACGATGGCCCTGTAGTCGAGCAAGTCGAAGTTGTCTTCTCTGTCCCCAAGGGCGCCCTTGTCGGCCTCGATGCGCTGGGTGACTTTCAAGCGCACCCGCTCAGGAACGCCCTCGTACCACCAGAGATTCTCGTCGCCGCGGAATTCCTCCCTGAGGACGTCAAGCACCGCCTTCTTCAGATTTCGCTCGATTGCCTGGATGATCGCGTAGGCCTGCTCGTTGGTCCTGGCACCCTCCAGCTCAAGGTCCTTCTTGAGCTCTGTGGGCTCGAAAGCGGGAATCGCGTCGTGAAGCGCGCGTTCGCATCTGCGCCTTCCGTTCGTCTGTCCCTGCACTCCGCGACTTCCATTCCGGAAGCGCAGACGCTCCTCGCTCGACAGTCCGCCAAGGTAGTTGCCGAGTGCCTCCGCGAACGGGCGAATCTCAGCCACCAGTTCCTCGGCCGACAGGGTCACGAGTCGCATGCCCTTGCCCTCAAAGTGCTGGAACACGCTGCGCAACACGCCCATGCACACCGTCACCCCGTCATTCATGGCGAGCCCGCCGCCGTCCCCAGCTCCCACGTCCCACCAGTCGTCAGCGCCCGCATCGCAGATTCCGCGGAACCACGATCCGACAACGGCCAATAGGCGTTCGAGGGTCCCTTTGTTGTCGCCACCCCATAGGGGGCCATAGGCGATACCGGGCTTGACGATGAACATGCCGGACTGATTCAGCGCTCTGAAGAGGGCCGTCAGCGATATGCAGCGAAGGGCAGTGCGTGTGTCGTCGCTGAGCAGCACGCGGCCCCTGAACGGCGAATCCGCCTGTTGGTCAAGCGCGTGAATCGCCTTCGATATGACCGCCTGCACACGACTCGCTTCATCAGGCGCATCCCAGTGGAGCTCGGCGTACAACTCCTGGAGGAGACTTCGCTTGACGCTCTTCTGCTCATGGTTGATGTCAATGAACAGCTGAGCCTGTCGATCCGGAGGCAGCCCCTGGAATGCGAGCACATTCAGGTAGCTGGTTGCAGCCCTGGGACTACCAGAGTAGGCGAACAGCCTGTGCTGCCCGTCGATTATCCACGCAGAGCGATACGTCGGACGAAGGTGGAGCGTGCCGTACTTCGCGCCGTGGTCGCCTCCGCCCTCACGCCGATCGAATCTGGCCGTCTTATCGCCCTCAAGGTTGATGACGATGTTCGTCGGGAAGAGGCCGTTCTCGTCGATGTACCTACGTATCTTCTTTAGGCGGCTCTTGCGCATCATGCGCTGATACGTGTCGACATCAGTGGCCTTACCCTTTGCGCGGTGCGATACGTAGGCGATCTTGAGCAAGTACTCGGGCCGGATGGAGAACGTGTAGCACGTATGCTCGCCCATCTTCGCTTGCAGGGCGGGCACGCTCGTTTCCAGACCCGGGACAGTCTTGTTCGGCATTACGTCAGCGAAGAACTGATACTTCGCGGCAGCCCCAAGATGAGCGACAAGGTGCTCGTAGTACTCGAGGTCGAGCTCGTCAAGAAGGACGACGTTCTGATGCCGCGCCCGCTCGCGATCGTTCTCGCTGAGAATGATGTCCCAAGTCCAGATCGACAGCACGCTGAGGCGCTTGTGACCCTCGACCGGGAACTGACTCCGGGCGCCCTGCATGAAGCGTTCGCGCATCAGCGCCAGTTTGGCGATGTCGTCCTGGAAGTTGGAGCGTTTGCGGGGACGTGCGGCGGTCTTGCATTCGATGGCCAGAGCCACCTCTGAGTCCAGCGCGACGACGTCGAGTTGGTTGGCCGTGCCTCCTTCAGGCTCAAGAGCAAGCGACGCGCCCCCTTCCCCGGACATGTCGGAGAACCCCATCTTGAAGAGCAGTGACCACACTCGATCCTCGAGAAGCGCAGCCTTTGGCTTGGTGCGCTCCATCCTGACCGTGGCCTTGTTGTGCCGAACCGGCAGCCAGCCCTCGGCTTCGAGATCCGGCACGAGCGCAGTGCGCACGGTCTGGTGGTCAACGTTGCGGCTTCTCCGCCGCGCGAGGCCCCGTAGAGACTCCGTCGGATAGACGTTGTGCAGCATGGCCCCTCCGTGTACCTCAGTAGTTCGTGATCACCAGCTCATTGACCGCGTACTTCTTCTTCTTGCACGTGACATACCTGATCGCAGGCAGGACGTCCACGTCGAATTCCGCATAGAGAGCGCGGACCTCGGGCGTATCCGCGTTCGACATCATGAAGAGCCCGCCCCGCCCGCTGAGGCTCTTCACTGCATGGGCAAGTCGCCGATGATCCTCGGGACCGAATCGGTCCGTTGTGTACAGAGCAAATGAGTTGCCGTTGACGGGAGCCGGGTAGGGGGGATCGATGTAGGCGAACTGGCCGGCGCTCACTCTCTCGAGCGCCTCCTGGTAGTCGAGCACGGTCAACTCCGCCGTGGCGAGAGCCTTCGCCGCCGACTGCAGGGCAGCCGAGTTGGGGAGCGCTGGGCTGAGCTTGTTGCCCCACGGCACATTGAACTCTCCGCGACGATTCACTCTGAAGATGCCGTTGAAGCACGCTTTGTTCAGGTAGATGAAGCGAGCTGCCTGCTCAGCCGACGGCTCGCCAGCGTTGTAGATGGTGCGCTGGCGATAGTAGTAATCCTTGGAGTGGCCATCGGCGTGAGAAACGAGATGACCGGCCACCTCGGCTGACTGGTCACGCACGTACTCATGGCAGCTCATGAGATGAGGATTGAGATCGGACAGTCGTGCCCTGCCCGGCGCTGACAGGAAGAACAGAGAGCCAGCGCCCATGAAGGGCTCGTGATACTGCAGGGACTGGTAGTCCTGGGGAAGCCGGCATCTCAGACGCTGCGCGAGCCTCTGCTTGCCACCAATCCACCGTAGAAAAGGAGCGGCGACTCGGCCGTTACCCGCAGGATTATCGAGGCTGTCCATCGCGTCCTCGGGCCGAGCACCCGGCGTGAAGGACTGCCTGTCGCCGACACTCATGCGCGATCGACGAACCGGAGGTCGACCGATTCGTCCGCGACGTAGCGCCGCTGGATCTCGAGGTCGTCCCCGCAGCCGAGGGTGTTCATAGGGCGGCCCACGCTAATCGGAGGCCTCGTCCAAGATCTCCAGTTCGTCCCACGACGACTGAGGCACACTTGCCTCGCGCGGCGGCCTTGTGCCGTCGGCGAATAGTATGGTGACGGTCGGCTCTCCGGTGAGCATCAGTTCACTGCCGATTCTCCTCGCCGGCGGAATCCTGGTGCTGATGACGGTGCCCGTCTCACTCCCGAGACGGACCTGCTGACCAACCTTCGGCATCCCCACGGTCATCCCCTTGCTTGCCAGGCTGCGCTTCCTCCCTGTCGGAGCCTACCACCGGGGTCGGAGGGAGAGAAGGACAGTCCTCGCTGCGCCCAACCTTGCGATGCTGCGGCACAGTACGGCGACGGAGACCGGACGTATCGCTTCGACAGTCCTCACACCGCCGTAGCATCGGCCGAAGACCGTGTTCCTATGGCTCTGCACGTGGGCCTCGCCGTAGCGACGCGACCTGAACAGGGAGTAAGCGAGCTACTTTCTCTTCGTCGCCTTCCTCTGACCGTTCGGGATGGTCTCCGTGGTGGTCGTCTTGGGATGCTTCTTGACCTCTGACTTCGACGTGAACTGGCCGGTTATCGCATCCCGGTAGGCCTTGTGTGTCTTCTTGGTCATGCTTCTCACCTCCGTTCCGTTGCCCGTATTCTCTGAGTTAGCTGATCTGGCCGTGTTGGCGGCAGGGGACGCTCTTGCTGACGCTCGGCCGACAGCCCGACAGTCGCGCCAGAGACACTGTTGCATATGTCAAGTTTAGTGTAAAGTCTTGAGAGGTAATGGAGCGTTAGCGGCAATGGGAGGCCCACGTGCTGGAATCGCTGTCGTCCTTTGATAACTCTCGCCGCGTCTATGAGAATCCGCCGCTTGTGATGACCATCTGCCAGGTACGCTTCGCGCGGGTGCTGTCCATCAGCGACGAGGCCTTCGTGGCGCCGTTCCAGAATGAAATACGGCGACGGTTCCCGCTGGTTGATAGGCCGGTCGAGTTCGAAGTCTCGCTCGACATGCGCCCCGCAGATCCTCGATCGCCGGTGGCGCAGTCACATCAGACCCGGAGTTGGCGCTTCTCGGACGTGAACGGAACATGGGCCGTCGTCTTGACCCAGGAGTTCATCGCTCTCGAGACACGCCAGTACTCGACTTTCGATGGGTTCCTGGAGCGGCTCTCGTTCGTTCTCAACGCCCTCGTCAAGCACATCGTGCCTGACCTTGGCCTGCGCATCGGGCTGCGATACATCGATGAAATCCGCATGTTGGACGAGGATCCAAGATTAGCAATTCGCCCCGAACTCCTCGGAGCCATGGCACAGAATGAGCTGTTCTCCCATGCGGTGCGTTCGGTTCAGGAGATTGCCCTTCAGTACCCTGATCATGAGGGCATCACGTTGCGTCATGGCTACTTCTCTTCTGGCACGACAGTGCAAGTGCAGCCTCCGGACCCAATTCCCACCGAGCCCTTCTACCTCCTCGATACTGACGTCTATCGAGAGTTTGTGCCTCCGGAAGGTCTACAGATGGACGTGTCGAGCATCTGCCAGCATGTCGCGGAGTATCATCAAGCTGTCTATCGCATGTTCCGATGGGCGCTGACCGAGAAGTACATCGGATCCTTGGGAGGGGTGGAATGATGCAACCGACCCTCGACCTCGACCGTCAGTCTCGTGGGCGTGCGTGTCCTTCGCTGCCGCCCACCGTCTACTATCCGCCTACTGAGGATGCCTCCTTCTGGGTTCATGGACCGGGACGGCTGAATATCGTGTGCGGTTGGCGGGTCAATCTCATCCGCTACGCTCCGGCGCTGGATATGAAGCGAAGCGAAGAGACGCTCACTCATCAGGAGACCGTTGCGTGGCTCGTGAAGACGATTGGCCTGTCGCGGGCTCGTGTGGCGGAGCTCGTTGGCGTCTCTCGTCAGACTGTTCACCGATGGGAATCTGGGTACAAGATCCAGCGGCCCCACTGGAGCCGTCTCGCCAGTGTCACCGACGTGCTTCGCCGCGCACACGAACGTCTGACCACGGCCGATCGAACCAGGAAGTGGCTTGATGCTCCAGGGAGCATCGCGGGTCGTACGCCGATGGATCTCATTGTTGCAGGCGACGTTGATGGGGCGCGAGCACTGGCCATGTCGGCTGGGTCATCTACGGTCGTGTCTGCGCCGGACTACCTGGAGGCGTTCGGAGACGTGCACCCCACGGACGTGCGGGAGGCCCACTCGAGGCAATTCGACGAGTTCGCCGAGGACAGACGGCTCGCGGACCTCGGGTGCGATGGCCTTTCGTGCCCTGCCTCCGAGGACGACTGAGCCTTCATGGGCACGAAGCCCGGCGGCGGCTCGATTGACGATTTGATAGCCAGAGGGTGGCGGCAGGGGTCCTTCGTGTCGGCGATTGACGGCATGAGCGTTCCATTCCTTCGTTCAACAGACGGCGGCTCCGTGATCGCCGATGCTGAGCCAGTCAGGTCGAGGGAGCGGCTTGTCATCGCTAGCCATGCCTGCGACTTGGCCAGGCCGGCCAGCACCGAGCCCTATGCTGAGATCCTCGTCTGTCGGAGGGAAGAACGATCTAGGCTCAAGGGCAGTCCACGCACTTTCGTTATCGACAGGGAATCCGGGCTAGTCGTGAACGCCCATCGTCGAATCCTAGTTGCGAAAGCGGCGCTTGCCGGACTTGATCCCGAACCGTGGCCAAGCACCGATGCACGGTTACACGACTTCCAGCGTTGGCTTGGAGAGCGTTACGACCGCGTCGGCTTCTCCGACTTTGCGCAAGCAGAGGCTGTGGCACCGCTACGACAGGTCTACGCCAACATCACGAGAGAAGACGTCGCCGTCGCCGACGCGCTATCGAGGGCACTTCGCGAGGTGCGACTCGTTGTCAACGAGAGAACAAAGCCGGCGTCCGCCCTCGTCCTGATTATCATATGGCCCAGCATCACCCCGCGGCTGGCGAATGCGGTCGAACAACTCGCGTCCGAGTTCGCCAAGGGGCTTGACCCGAACACTGTCCGCTTGGTCACGGCGCCTAAGATCGCTCCGTATCAGGCAATCTCTGCGCACGAGTTCCTCCTAACCCAAGCGATCTCAATGATCTCGTAACGACGATGCCTGATGATCGAGTACTGGTGCCAGTTCGCCTTAGTTCTCGGCCGCGCACCACCACGTATTCCGCAGCGCCCGCCGCCTCTCCCGCGCGCCCAGGAGCAGCCGTCAGTGGCGGCGAGCCAAGTCCGTACACTCGACGACTACCGCAGCACCTCGATCTCGCCCCACTCCGGCGCCGGCACCCGCAGGAGCAGTCCCTCGCGCGTGAGGATGACCACGTGGGGCGCGCTCAGCACGTTGACCTCGTCGACGTGGCCCACCTGGCTGCGGAAGCGCACCCTGCGGCCAAGGAGTTCGCTCGGCTGCCAGTCCGGGTGCGGCGGCGGCGACCGGAGCGTCTCGTCGACGCCACTCATTCGCAGAACCGGCAGCGACACCCGATCTCATGGCGCCAGCCCTCGGGGGGGATCGTCTTGCGCCAGGGGACGGGGCGCCACGAGTCGCCGTGCTGGGCCTGCTCGGGGTAGAGGGAGCGCCACCAGACGATGCCCACCGCGGGGTTGAGGACGAACTCGTCATCGGCGCCGCGCCAGAGCGCCGGCTTGTCCCCGGTGAGTGCTTCGTCGAAGGTCATCTCGCCCGCCATCGCGGTCCTTCCCATTGCGCCGCTCTCTGGCCAGTCTACCGCCTGCGCGCGGCGCAGGCACGAAACTCACAGGCTGCTCACAGGCAGGATTGACGCGGCGCGCTGAGCGCGCCTACAGCACCGGCCCTTGCTGCGCTCGCAGCAGGTAGTCCGTGCACTCGTCGTGCGGCAGCGGCCGCGCCAAGTGGTAGCCCTGGGCGGCGTCGCAGCCGACGGCGCGCAGGAAGTCGAGCTGCGCCTGCGTCTCGACTCCCTCGGCGACGACCTCCATGCCGAGGTCGTGCGCCAGGTGCGTGACGGCGACGAGGATCGCCGACGCCGAACGGTCGTCGAGGCAGCTGGCGACGAAGGACTGGTCGATCTTCACCCGGTCGATGGGCAGCTCGCGCAGATGCGTGAGCGAGGAGTAGCCGGTGCCGAAGTCGTCGAGGGCGACCGAGGCGCCTGCCTC
>CAYTRM010000022.1:0-14383 GCA_964440225.1 uncultured Thermoleophilia bacterium
CGTCGCCGATCACCGCGACGGCGCGCTTGCGCCCCAGCGCCTTGTTGAAGCCGGCCATCATCCCCACGCTGGCGCCCATGCACAGACAGGTATCGAGACCGCCCAGCGGCGGCAGGGCGCCGAGCGTGTAGCGCCCGATGTCGCCCATGGGCGCGAGCTCACGGCGTCGCAGCGAGGCGAACACGGCGCGGTGTGCGCAGCCGGCGCACAGCACGGGTGGGCGGACCGGCAGCGCCGGGGACGCCGGCGGCGGCACCGAGATCCGCGGCGCGGGAGGCAGCACCGGTCGCCGGCGCGGCGGCGGCTTGCGCAGCACGTACGGCTCGAGCGCACGAAAGACGATGTCCTCATCGAGCTCGCCGTCGGCCGGGATCACGGCCTTGCCTATCACGGGCACGCCGAGCGCGCGGACCTGGTCCTCGAAGAACGGGTCGAGCTCCTCGACCACGGCGACTCGCGAGACGTGCTCGTAGAGACGCGTCACCTTGGCATACGGAAACGGGTGGGAGAGGCCCAGCTTCAGGAACCACGCCTTCGGGAACGCTTCACGCGCGTACGCGTACGCGACACCCGACGCGATGATGCCGAAGTCCGTGGTGCCGGCCTCCAGCACGTTGAGCGGGCTCTCCTCGGCGCGAAGGCGAAGCTTCTCGAGCCGTTCGAGCACGACCCGGTTCCGCCGGCGCGCGTACTCCGGCACCATGACGTACTTGCCGATATCGCGCTCGTACTCGCGCGGCTCGACCTCGACCGGCACCCGTGGGATCACCTGGCCGCGGCCGTGCGAGATGCGGGTCGTCGAGCGCAACAGGACCGGCGTGTCGAACTCCTCCGAGAGGGCGAACGCCTCGGCGACGTAGTCGTAGGCCTCCTGGCTGTCCGACGGCTCGAGCATGGGCACCTTGGCGAACCGGGCGTACTGCCGGTTGTCCTGTTCGTTCTGCGACGAGTGCATACCCGGGTCGTCGGCGGTGACGACGACGAGCCCGGCATTGACGCCCGTGAGCGAGAGCGTCATGAAGGGATCGGCCGCGACGTTCAGCCCCACGTGCTTCATCGTCACGATGCTGCGGACGCCAGCCAGCGATGCCCCGACGGCGGTCTCGAGCGCGACCTTCTCGTTGGCGCACCACTCGGCGTGGATGCCGTCGAGGCGCGCGGCCGTCTCGATGATCTCGGTAGACGGGGTGCCCGGGTAGCCGCAGGCGAAGGCGGCTCCGGCGCGCACGGCACCATGAGCGATCGCTTCGTTGCCGGAGAAGAAGAACGTGCGGTCCACGGGGCACCGATTATAGCCGACCCCGCCGCCGGCGCCAGCCACGCCCCGGGCAGAGGGCGTCCGAGCGGCGGGAGGGACCAACCCCAACCCTTAACTTGACCTTGAAGGATTCGCGCCGGCGAGGCCGAAGAGACGCGCCATGCAGCGTGCACACCCCATGCCACGCATGATCCGGACGGCGTCCCGGTGACGCGCCCGCCTCGCAGACGCCGCGCCCCGGCGCTCCTGCGAGCCCGATACCGCACTCTCTTCTTCCTCGCGCTCACCGTCGCCGCGCTGGCGCTGGGGCACCGCGCAGCAGCGGTCCCTGCCGCGCTCGGCGCCCTCGCAGGCTTCGCCTCCATCCGCGTGTCGCTGACCCGGGGTTCCGATCTGGCGCACTCGTTCGTGGTCGCCGACTGGCTCCTTCTCGGCCTGGCGCTGGCGCTGTCCGGTGGCGCCGACAGCTGGCTGCTCGGCGCCGTACCGCTGCTCGCCATGGGCCAGCTGGCCGGCGCGGCGCGCGGCGAATGGCCGTACCTCGTCGGGCCCGCGCTCTCGCTGCTGATCGTGCTCGCGATCGCCGACCCGTCCCTGGGCGGCAGCCGCGCGGGAGGCGTCGCGAAGATCGGGGTCCTGGTCGCAGGCGGTTCGGTGGCGGCGACCCGTCTCAAGCGGCGGCCCGCTCGCAGCGCGCCGCACACCGTGAAGGTCGACGTGAGCACCGGCCTCTGGACGTCGGCCTGCCTCGAGGACCATCTGGAGCGGAGCATGGCGGCGGCGCTGGCCGAGCACCTCCCTCTGAGCGTCGTGTGCGTGCGGCTGGAGCACTACCGCGACAGCCGCGACTTCCTCGGCGCGCAGAGAAGCGAGGAGCTGGTCCGCGCCGTGGCCAGGCGCGCGGAGCGGCGCCTCTGCGCCGACGGCCGCGCCTTCAGGACGGGGCCCGACAGTCTCGTCCTCGTGCTTCCCGGAAGCCCGCTCGCCGAGGCCCGCGAGACGGCCGCGCAGCTGGCTCACGACGTCGGCGCGAGCCTCATCGCGGGACGCCGGCAGACGCTGGCCACCGGCGCCTCCTCCTTCCCCACGGTGCGACGCCTCGAGGATCTGCTGACGGCGGCGCAGGCAGAGGCCGGCCGCGCGGCCGACGAGGCCCCGCCGGCGCGCCCTCCACTGCCCCTCGCGGCCGCCCAGTGAGCCGGCGGGCCGCCACGGCCCGCGTCTTGCTACCTCACACGCGCCTCGTTAGTCTTCTCGTGTGGAGATCGACATCGCCAACCAGCAGGCACCCGGAGGCGTGGCCGTGCGCGTCCGGGTGCGCCTTTCGGGACGCGAGACCAGCCGGTTGTTCGTGAATGGCGACACGCTGATCCACCTGCCGCTCGAGCGGGCGCTCCCCGACCCCGACGGATCGCCGCTGCCACGCGCCGGCATCTTCCTCAGCGAGCTGGCCGGTTCGCACGACGGCCTCACCCGGGTCTTCACCGACACGGCCGCGGCGGCCGCGTTCGCCGACACCGTGCGCGCCCAACTCGAGACAGCTCTGGAGGCGCCGTGAACGACCAGGCCGACACCCTCGCCGCCCAGCTCGCGCCGTACCGCGAGACGCCCGGCATCCTCGCCGCGCTGCTCATCTCCCGCGACGGCTTCGTCGTCGCCTCCGACGCGGACGCCGGATTCGCCGTAGACGCCGTCGCCGCACAGGTGGCCGGCGTCATCGACATCGGCGCACGGCTGGCCGCCGAGCTCGCCCGGCCGGAGGCCCGGTACATCTCGGTCGACTTCGACGATCTCAGCGTCGTGCTCGCGCCCTTCGGCAGCGAGCTTCTGCTCGTGCTCGTGGGCCTGCACAGCGCCCTGACCTGCGACTACCGCCTCATCAAGCCCGACGCCTGACCTTCCGGCCGGCGCCGCCGGCCGGCTCGACGAGAGAGAGGCATTCATGGAAGACGCGATCGAACAACTGGACAACCTGGCGCGGAGCGTCGGCGAGTGCACCCGCTGCGACGGACTGGTGGCAAGCCGGCTCCGCGCCGTCCCCGGTGGCGGCCATCCGCACTGCTCGGTGATGGTCGTCTCGCTCGGCCCCGACCCGGCCGACGAAGAAGCAGGCCGGTTCGCCGGACAGGCCGCGGTCGAGGCGCTGGCCGAGTTCATGCCGGCGCTCGCGAAGAGCCGCGACCAGGTCTACACGACGACGCTCGTCAAGTGCGTCCCGCGCGACGGCGGCGCCCTGCGCGACCCCGAAGCCGGAGAGCTCGAGGCCTGCTACCCGTATCTCTCGCGGGAACTCACGATCACCACGCCGCACTACGTGCTCACGGTCGGCGAGTCGACGACGCGCTTCCTCCTCGGCAAGCTCTTCAAGAACCCGCCCTTCGCCCCCGGCGACTCCCTCGAGCTTCGGCTCTTCGACAACCCGGCGTTCAAGATCGTCCCGGTGGCCGAGCCGGCCGAGCTTCGGAGCCGGGACACGAAGGAGCGCAAGGAGTACACGGAGCGCCTCCGCGCGCTGGCCCAGGTGATGGGCCTGTAGCTCAGCGAGCGTCCAGGTCGCGGCCGGCGGCCGCGAGGACGCCGGCGATTCGGTCGCTCGCCCCCGACGGCAGCGGTTTGGGGCGATGGGTCGCGAGGATCTCCTCGACGGCCGCGACCGCGCGCTCCACTTCGGCCGAGCTCCGAACCCCGTCCGGCCGTTCGGCGCTCCACGACTCGAACGGCTCGCGCAGTTGCAGCCGCGGGCTGAAGAGCTCGCCCTCACGCAGGAACCGGCGCGTCTCGCGCTCCTTGAGGAAGTGGCCGCCCGGGCCGACGGCCGCGATGACGCCGGCCATCAGGTGCTCCTCGTCGACCGTGAGGCCCGCGCGCACCCTGGCGCACTGGCGGAAGAGCTCGCAGTCCAGCAGGATCTTGGGCAGCGAGAGCATCTGGGCTCCGTCGTGCATGCCGGCGCCGCAGAGCAGGTCCGGGTCCATGAGCGCCGCGGCCAGGCCCGTCATCCCGGCGTCGCTCCCGCTCATCCACGAGAACTCGTTGGCGTCGCCGGTGAAGCCCGTCGCCATCATCGGGAGCTCGTAGCGGCGGGCCAGACCGGCCATCGCCTGGGTGATCAGCACCGACTCCGGTGAGGCGGCCGCGTACACACCGGCGTGCATGTCGAGCACCCCGGTGTCGGCGACGTAGATGCAGCCCAGACCCGGACGCGCCAGCTGGAAGAGGACGACGGAGCTGAGGATCTCCGCGTTCGCCTGCATGACGGCGCCGGCCAGCGTGACAGGGGCGGTCGCTCCGGCGAGACCCATGCTGTAGATGCACATCGGCACACCCGCCCGCGCCAGCGCGAGACCCGCGTCGAGCATCTCCGGCTCGTGCTGGAGAGGCGGGACGGGGCAGTACACGATGGAGAAGAAGGGGCGCTCCGCGCGCCACCGCCCCTCGTCGCTCGCGGCGGCGAGGACGTCCAGCACGTACGGCACCTCGGCGGCCCGCTGGACCTCCCCTTGCACGTGCTTGCCGGTGTGCGACAGGCAGGCGACGAGCTCGTCGAGGACCTGCGTGTTGGCCGGCGCGTCGGCCGCGCTCACGATGTTCCACACGACACCGATCTCCGCCGCAGCGTCCGCGACCAGCGACGCGTCGGCGAGGTCGCGCATCGTCGAGGGACGTCGCTCCCAGCTGCGGTGGTCGAGCGTGTACGCGCCGGTGCCGTCGAGCGTCAGGCAGGCGTCGCCGCCGTTGCAGCGCACGTCGCGCGTGGCGTCGCGGCCGGCGAGCAGCACATCGCGCGGGGCCGCCGCCAGAGCCTCCTCGACGAGCCGCGGCGGGATCCTGACCACGCCGGTCCTCGCGTTCACCACGGCGCCGGCCGCCGCCAGCAGTTCCTGGGCGTCGCGGCTCGGGAAGGCGACGCCCACCTCGTCCAGAACGCGCAGCGTCGCGGCGTGGATGGCGTCGAGCTCGGCCACCGGAGCCGGCGTGATACGCGGTCTCACCCCGCCTCGCCTCCGGCGCCACGCCACGCGCCCGCGCTGCTCACGGCACCACGACGCGCAGGGCGCGCGGGACGACCCGGCACTCGAGCGGCAGCTTGCCGGCCACTTCTCCGTCGGTCTGTACGAGGACCTCCTTGTCCGGCTCGACCGTGGTGACCGCGGCGCGCTCCGTGCGGAAGTACTCGACCTTCGGGTGCTTGATGTGGGCGTTGATGAGCGCGGCCGTCCAGTACCAGACGGTGCTGAGAAACGACTTGTCCTTGAGCACGCACACGTCGAGCAGCCCGTCGCGCATGTCGGCCAGCGGCGTGATGCCGAACGCGCCCCCGTAGTTGGACGAGTTGCCGAAGACGGCGAAGTACCCCTCGACGGTGCGTTCGTCGCAGGCCACACGTATGAGCGGCTCTTCGTGGGTGAGGTACGTGGCGACGCCCTGGACGGCGAACGCCGCCTCCTTCAGGGCCTTCTTCATGGTCGGGTTCAGAGACGCGACCACCGCCGCGTCCATGCCGACCCCGGCCATGAGCCCGAAGTAGCGCTCTCCCGCGAGGCCGAGATCGATCCAGGAGACCGTGCCGGCCTCGAGAAGCCGCACGGCGTCGGGCGGCTCGAGCGGTATGCCGAGCTCCATGGCCAACACGTTGACCGTGCCGGTCGGGACGATGGCGAGGGGGACCTCGCTCCCGGCAAGGCCGTTGATCGTCTCGTTGACGGTGCCGTCGCCGCCGACGGCGCAGACAACGTCGAAGCCGGCGGCGACGGCGTCGCGCGCGAGCCGGGTGGCGTCGCCGGGCCCCTGCGTCTCGCACTCCTCCACCTCGTACCCCAGGCCGCGCAACGCCTCGAAGATCAGCGGGAGGTCACGCTGGTAGCCTCCACCGCCGGAGTGCGCGTTGAAGACGGCGGCGAGCCGCCGGCCGGCCGGCCTCACGGCAGCGCCTCGGCGCGTGCGCCGGACAGGCACAGCAGCGAGTCGTACCCGGCCTCCCGGGCCACCGAGGCGGCACGCTCAAACGCGTGGCCGACATCGTCCGGCCGATGAGCGTCGGAGCCGAACACCAGCGGGATGTCGAGCCGTCTGGCCTCGGCCAGAAGCGCCGGCCCCGGGAAGGGCTCACCGACCGGCTTGCGCCACCCGGCCGTGTTGAGCTCGAGCGCGCAGCCGGCCGCCGCCACGGCGCGCAGCGCCGCGGACGCGGCGGCCGCCACCGCCGGATCGTCGCCGGGCCCCCGGCCGAACTTCTTGGCGTGGTCGAGATGCCCGATGACGTCGAAGAGCCCGCTCTCGGCGGCGCGGCGCGCCAGCTCCAGACTCTCGACGTGGATGCGACCGATGCCGTACTCCGGGAGCCGGTGCGCCATGTCGGGGTGGTCGAAGCCGAAGCGGTCGCCGACGATGTGCACCGAGCCGATCACGTAGTCGAAGGGGTAGTCGGCCAGCACCGCGACCGTCTCGTCCAGCGTGTCCTCGATGTAGTCGGCCTCGATGCCCACGAGGATGCGCAGATCGGAGGCATACTCCCGGGCAAGGTCCGACACCATGGAGACGTAGTCGTCGAGCTCGTGCGGTCGCATCGACCAGTCGTCCTTGAGGTCGTACCTGGGCTCCCAGCCGCCGAGAAACGGCAGATGGTCGGCAAAGCCCATCTCCGTCATGCCCGCCGCGAGGGCGCGCTCGACGTACTCGCGCGGCTCGCCCTCCGCGTGACGGCACATGAACGTGTGGATGTGATAGTCGGCGATCATGGCATGGCCCGTGCCGGCTAGCTTACACCCGGCGCCGGGCGCGACCGCCCGTCCGCCGCCTCGCGCACACGTACGCCAGGACCATGCCGGCCACGAAGCCGCCGAGGTGAGCGAAGAAGGCGACCCCGGCCTCTCCCGTGCCCAGCGACTGGATGCCGCTGACGCTCTGGAGCACGAACCACAGAACCAGGAGGATCCAGGCCGGGACCTCGATGACGGGAAAGACGAAGACGAGAGGGATCACCGTGAGCACCCTGGCCCTGGGGAAGAGGACCAGGTAGGCGCCGAGCACGCCGGCGATCGCGCCGCTGGCGCCGATCAGCGGTACGTCGCCGTCCGGGGCGACGAGCACCTGCGCCGTCGTCGCCACGAGGCCGCACACGACGTAGAAGGCGACGAACCGCGGCCGCGTCATGGCGTCCTCGACGTTGTTGCCGAAGATCCACAGGTACAGCATGTTGAAGGCGAGGTGCAGCCAGCCGCCGTGCACGAACATGGACGTGAACAGCGTCGCCCACCAGGGGACGTAGCCGAAAGGCGGCAGATCGACCTGGCGGGTGAGCTCGAACGGGCGCGCGCCCGCCAGGTAGTACCAGCCCTCGAGCGTGATCCCCCAGCGCGGCAGCAGCAGCTGCACGGCGAACACGGCGACGTTGGCGGCGATGAGCGCCGCCGTCACCGCCGGAAAGCGGCGCGTCCGTATGTCGTCGTGGAGCGGTATCACCGGCGGCGGCTACCGCTCCGGGACCCTCAGGCCGTGACCCGGCAGCCGCACACCTTGAACTCGGGTATCTTGGCCATTGGGTCTCGCGCCGTGTTGGTGAGCCGGTTCGCCGGCGCCTCCCAGAAGTGGAAGGGGACGAACACGGTGCCCTGCCGTACTCGCGCCGTCACGTTCGCAGGCGTGCGGATGAAGCCGCGGCGCGTCTCGACGGTGACCTCGACCCCGTCCTGCAGGCCGAGAAGCCGGGCATCGTCGGGGTGCACCTCGACGAAGCCGGTGGGCACGAGCTCGTTGAGCCCGTCGGAGCGTCGCGTCATCGTGCCCGTGTGGTAGTGCTCGAGCATGCGCCCGGTGGTGAGCGTCAGCGGGTACTCCTCGTCGGCGACCTCGTCGGGCGCCTGGTAGGCGATCGGGTAGAACTTGCCCTTGCCGCGCGTGAACTCACCGATGTGCAGGATGGGCGTGCCCGGGTGCGACGTGTCCGGGCACGGCCAGCAGAGGCCGCCCTCGCTGTCGAGCCGTTCGTAGGTGATGCCGGCGTACGACGGCGTCAGGCGGTCGATCTCGTCGACGATGTCGTGCGGGCGCCGGTAGTCCCAGCCGTCGGTCGCGCCCATCCGGCGCGCCAGCTCGGAGATGATGGCCCAGTCTTCACGCGCCTCACCGGGGCTGGGCACCGCCTTGCGCACGCGCTGCACCTTGCGCTCGGTGTTCGTGAAGGTCCCGTCCTTCTCGGCGAAGCTGGCCGCCGGCAGCACGACGTCGGCGAGGGCCGCCGTCTCGGTGAGGAAGATGTCCTGGACGACGAGGAAGTCGAGGCCGCGCAGCGCCTCCTCGACGTGTGTCTGGTCGGGATCCGAGAGCATCGGGTTCTCGCCCATCACGAACAGGCCGCGCACGGTGCCGGCGTGCATGCCGTCGACGGCCTCCGTGACCGTGAGGCCGGGCTTGTCGGGGAGGGTGACGCCCCACGCCTCGTCGAACTTCGCCTGAGCGGCGGGATCGCCGACCGACTGGTAGCCCGTGTAGACGTTCGGCAGGGCGCCCATGTCGCAGGCTCCCTGAACGTTGTTCTGGCCGCGCAGCGGGTTGACGCCCACACCGGGCCGGCCGAGGTTGCCGGTCATGAGCGCGAGGTTGCTCAGCGCCAGCACGTGCTCCGTGCCGTGGGAGTGCTGTGTGATGCCCATCGCATAGAAGATGGCTCCCCTGCCGGCCGTGGCGAAGGCCCTCGCGGCCGCGCGCAGCGACTCGGCGGGCACCCCGGAGATCTGCTCGACGACCTCCGGCGTGTAGGCCGCGAGCACCTCGGGAAGCTCGTCGAAGCCCTCGGTCCGCGCGGCGATGAAGTCGGGGTCGGTCAGCCCCTCGGTCAGGATGACGTTCATCAGACCGTTGACGACCGCCACGTTGGTGCCGGGCAGAAGCTGGAGGTGGTGGTCGGCGCGGCGGGCCATGTCGATGCGCCGCGGGTCGACGACGATGAGCTTGGCGCCCTTGCGCATGGCCTTCTTGATGTGCAGCGCGCCGATGGGGTGCGCCTCGCTCGTGTTCGAACCGATGATGAGGATCGCCTCGGCGTCCTCGATGTCCTTGAACGAGTTGGTCATGGCGCCGCTGCCCAGCGACTGGCGCAGGCCGGTGACGGTGCTCGCGTGGCAGAGCCGGGCGCAGTGGTCGACGTTCTGCGTACCCAGCACGGCGCGCATGAACTTCTGGAAGACGTAGTTGTCCTCGTTGGTGCAGCGGGCCGACGAGAAGCCGACGAGCGCGTCGGCGCCGTGCTCGGCCCGGATGGCACTCAGCTTCGCCGCGATCAGGTCGAGCGCCTCGTCCCACGTGGCCGGCACGAGCTCGCCGTCGCGGCGCACCAGGGGCTGCGTGAGCCGGTCCGGGTGTCCGATGAACTGGAATGCGTACCGGCCCTTGACGCAGAGATTACCCTCGCCGGCGCCCTCGCCGACCGGCGAGGTGACCTGGATGACGCGGCCGTCCTTGACGTGCAGGTCGAGCGTGCAGCCGCAGCCGCAGAAGGGGCAGACGCTGCGCACGATCTCGGCGTCCCAGATGCGGCACTGCTGCCGGCTGAGTTTGTCCTGGAGGGCGCCGGTCGGACAGGCGCTCACGCAGTTGCCGCACATCTCGCAGTTGGTCTCGACCATGGAGCGGCCGAACGAGGTCGTGATGACCGAGTCGAAGCCGCGCTCGGCGAAGTCGAGGACCTCACACCCCTGGACTTCCTGACAGATGGCGACGCAGCGGCCGCAGAGGATGCACTTGCCGGGGTCGTACGCGATGAAGGGCGTGTCGTCGCGCGCCGGGTACTCACGCGAGGCGCCGGCGTAGGTCGTGCCCGAGATGTCGTAGCGATACGCCAGCTCCTGCAGCCGGCAGCCGCCGGCCTGATCGCAGACGATGCAGTCGTTGTGATGGTCGCTGAGCAAGAGGTCGATGAGGACGCGGCGCTGATCCACGAGGTCCTCGGTCTCGGTGGCGACGACCATGCCCTCACGGACCTCGGTGCCGCAGGCGACGAGCGGCGCCTTGGCGCCCTCCACTTCGACGAGACAGAGGCGGCAGGCGGCGAACGGCTCCAGCCTGTCGTCCTGGCAGAGCGTCGGGATGTCGATGCCGGCGGCGCGGGCCGCCTGAAGGATCGTCGTGCCCGGTTCGGCGGCCACCTGCCGCCCATCGATGGTGAGCTCCACTCTCGCGTCTCCTCGGTGATCGCTTCCACGCGTCCAGCTGCGCCAAGTGTACTCGTGGAGCGGCGGCGACGGAAACTCGGCGGCCGCCGGCGCCCGGGACCGCCGCGCTTGCCGATCCAGGTCGATATGCTAAGGTACCCGTAGTATTCGGAGACCGAAGCAACTGGGAAAGCAGGTGCTCGTGCGCGGACCGACAGACGGGGCGGGGCCGGGAGGACCGACGCCCCGCTCCCCCGAAGACACCACCGCCCGGCTCGCGCGACTCCTGCCCGAGCTCGCCGTCGCTCTCTACCAGTCGGCGCCGCACCACACGGGAGTCCATCGTGCGGCGACCGCCGAGCCGCTCACCGGTCGCCAGATGGAGGCCGTCGTCCTCATCGCGCACCGGCGGCGCGTCAGCATGGGTGAGTTCGCCGACGGCCTCGAGATCAGCCGCGCCGCCGCGAGCGAGCTCGTCGCGCGGCTGCTCGAGAAGGGCGTCGTCCGCCGCGAGGCGGACCCCGCCGACCGCCGCGTCGTGTACGTACGGCTCGCGGGTCGCGCCGAGGGCTACGCCGCCGCCATGCACGACGAGTGGCGCCGGCACGTCGACGCGGTCTTCGCCCGCTTCCCCGGCATCGACCCCGACACCCTGATCGACTTTCTCGGCGCTCTCATCGACAGGTTGAAAGGAAGGGACGGCGCATGACCTCTCCCCCGTTCGAGGTTCCGGGCGGCGACTCGACCGCAGGCGCGGCGCGCGGCCCGTGGGCCGTGCTCACGGTACTCTGCCTGGGACTCTTCATGATCCTGCTCGACGGCACGATCGTGAATATCGCCATCCCGAGCATCCAGACGTACTACGACACCTCGTTCAGCAACATCGAGTGGGTCATGAACGCGTACATCCTCGCCTTCGCCGTCCTGCTCGTGACCCTCGGCCGGTTCGGCGACCTCTGGGGCAGGCGCAAGCTCTTCGTCGGCGGCATGGCGCTGTTCACGGCCGGCTCGCTCGCCTGCGGCCTCGCGCCGACGATCTACGCCCTGATCGGCTTTCGCGTGCTGCAGGGCGTGGGCGGGGCGGCGATGATGCCGGCGACGCTCAGCATCATCGCCGCCGTCTTCCCCGCCGGTAAGCGCGGCGCCGCCATGGGCGTGTGGGGCGGCGTGTCGGGGCTCGCGACGGCCATCGGCCCCACGCTGGGCGGCGTCATCGTCCAGTACGTCACGTGGCCGGCCGCCGCCGACAGCTGGCGCTGGATCTTCCTCGTCAACCTCCCGATCGGCGTGCTCGGCGTGATCCTCGCGCTGCGCATCGTGCCCGAGAGCCGGAACCCGACCGCAGTGCAGTCGCTCGACCTTCCCGGTGTGGGGCTCGTCTCCGCCTCGCTCTTCTGCCTCACCTTCGCGCTCGTGGAGGGCCAGAAGCTCGGCTGGACCTCGGCCGCCATCCTCGGGCTCTTCGCCGGCTCCGCGGTCACCTTCGCTCTCTTCTACCTGCGCGAGCACCGCGTCCGGCAGCCGCTGATCGACTTCTCGCTCTTCCGCAGCCTCAACTTCGCCGCGGGCAACGCGACGGGGCTGCTCCTCAGCGCCGCCATGATGGGCGCCTTCTTCACCATCCCGATCTTCCTCCAGTCGGTCCTCGGCTTCAGCGCCATCAAGGCAGGCCTCGTGATGGCCCCGATGTCGGTGGTCATCATCTTCGCGGCGCCGGCCGCCGGGGCGCTCTCCGACCGCCTCGGGAGCACCTGGATCGTCGCCGGCGGCATGTTCCTGCTCGCGCTGGGACTCGCCTGGATGGCCGGCCTCGTGCCGGGGGTCGAGAAGATCTCTCCCGGCACGACCCCGTTGAGCCTCCTGGCGCCCTTCCTCCTCTCGGGCGTCGGCATCGGGCTCGCGGTCGCGCCGGTCACCTCGGCCGTCATGGCCACGGCGCCGAAGGAGCGCGTGGGCAACGCCTCGGGCGTGCTGTCGACGACGCGTCAGGTCGGGAGCCTGCTCGGCATCGCCGTCCTCGGCGCGGTGCTGCAGAATCGGATCACGGCCAACATCGCCGAGGGCGTCCAGGCGGCGCGCGACATCCCCGAGGGGGTGAAGCAGCGGATCCTCGAAGGAGCCGGAGACGGCGCCCTGCAGATGGGCGCTCCCGAGGGCGGGGAGGGCATGCCGGAGGCGGCCAGGGCGATGATGGACGCGCTGTTCCAGGGATGGTTCACCGACGCGGTCGCGAGCACCTTCGTCGTCGCCGTCGGGCTCGCCGCCGCGGGCGGCGTCTGTGCCCTGCTGCTTCGCAGCCACGTGCAGGCCGGAGAAGCCGCGGACGCCGGCGAGGCGAAGGCGCCGCGGGGAGGCCAAGGAGAAACGGCGTTCGAGAGCGAATGAGGTACCACGTTCGGTGGTACCTTAGAGGTGTCGGAGGAGGATCGCATGCCCGTGACGATGGAGAGCGCCAGGCCGAGAGTCATCGTGATCCCGCGACAGCTCGAGGGCTACTTCTACGAGAGGCTGACGACGAGCTTCGCGGGCCGCGGGGACGTCAGGGTCGTCGTCGACCGGCGCGTCGGCGAGCGCCGGCGCCCCCGGTGGGTCAGCGGGTCGGGACCGCTCGCGGAGCGCCGCCACGGCGACCGCCGGGCCGACGACGTGGTTTGGTCTCTCCCGGATATGCCGTTCGCCGCTTCCTGACGGCGTCCGTACGCACGACGGGCCGGCGCGAGCGCCGGCCCCAAAGCTTCCGCGTCCTCGGCTCATCCCCCCGGGTCAGATCCAGCCGTTCTCCCGGCTGACGATCACGGCCTGCGCGCGGTCGACCACGTTGAGCTTGTGGTACACGTTGTGCAGGTGGTTGCGCACGGTGCTCTGGCTGAGGTCGAGGGCCCGCGCGACCTGTTTGTAGGTCTTGCCGCTCGCCAGCAACCCCAGGACCTCGAGCTCGCGGTCGGTCATCGGGTTGGGCGCATCTCCCTTGGGCGGCCCCAGTTCTCCGAGATGCACCTTGACGCGCGCCAGCAGTTCCTTGATGTGGAACGGCTTCGTGATGTAGTCCGCGGCGCCCTTCTCGAAACCCAGGAGCTTGTCGTTGATCTCGCGGCGCGCCGTCAGGAAGATGATCGGCGAGCGCAGGTCGACCGGCTTCTCGCGCAAGCGTTCGTACACGGCGAACCCGTCCATGTCGGGCATCATGATGTCGAGCAGGACGAGATCCGGCAGGAAGAGCGATGCGGCGCGGAGGGCTTCTCTGCCGTCGGCGGCCTTCTTCACGTCGTACCCGGTGACCTCGAGCGCCTCGGCGACGAGCCGCCGGATGTCCGGTTCGTCGTCGACGACGAGGATGCGTTTTGCCATCTGCCTGCTCTCCTGCGGCCGTGCACACGATCTGCGTCTGCGGAGGTCCGCATCCCGGCGGCGCACCGCCGGCCGCCGCCGCATCGCGAGACCCGCTCCGCGACCGCCCCCGCGCTAGGGGATTCGGCCAAGTCGGGCGATTCCCTCCCGGCGACACTCAGGGTATCGGCCAACGGTCCCCGAAGTTGAGCCCGGCTCGCCGTCGGCGCCGGCCGCACGGCGGGGTCAGCGGATGATGCGATCGCCGAAGGCGATGAGCAGCACCACGGTCACCGCGGCGACGCAGAGGGCGATGGCGACGTCCGGATACCGGCGGCGCCTCCAGGCGCCGATGGACAGCGTGACCAGCGCGTAGGCGGCGCAGGCGAGCCCCGTGACTCCCGCGATCAGGATGATCCAGTTCACGTCCGTCATCGTACACGCGGGAGAGACTCGCCGTGAGGCGAGTCCGTCCGCCGCGGTCACGGGGCGGCCGGCGGCGAGGAGACTCGCGGCCGTCAGGCCAGCAGCCGCGCGGCCAGGAACTCGAGCGGGTGCAGAGCGGCGCGGCCGCCGAGGTCGCCGATCTGCGTGCGGCACGACGTGCCGGTCGCGAGCACGGCCGTCTCCGGCGACGCGGCTCTCACGG
>CAYTRM010000023.1:0-14294 GCA_964440225.1 uncultured Thermoleophilia bacterium
CGAAACCCGGGAGCCTCGGGCGAGCAACCCTCAAACGCTCCCCTATTTGGTCTTGCACCGGGCGGGGCTTGCCGAGCCGGCCTGTCACCAGGACCGCTGGTGAGCTCTTACCTCACCGTTTCACCCTTACCCGCACCCCTCGAAAGGGGCCGCTGGCGGTTTGCTTTCTGTTGCGCTTTCCCTCGGGTTTCCCCGGCTGGCCGTTAGCCAGCGCCCTGCTCTGCGGTGTCCGGACTTTCCTCGACGGGGAGCCTCTCGGGCTCCGAAGAGCGCCTCGACGCGACCCCACCGCGGCCACCTGGCTTGCCCCCTGAGTGTACCACCGCGGCCGGGAGCTCAGACGGCCGGTTCATTCCGGGGCGGCCTCCAGCAGCGTGACGCCCGGCAGGCCCCGGAAGTCCGTATCCGCAGTCACGAGCTCGCACCGCTGCAGCCGAGCCGTCGCGTAGACCATGGCGTCCGCCGCGGCGAGTCCGTGGTCGGCGCCGAGCTGCACGGCGGCGACAGCCGTGGTCGCATCCGCCGGGACGAACCGGGTGCACTCCATGTGGCCCACGACTTCCATGGCGGCGCGTTCGCCGACGTGCCGTAGCGTCCAGCGATAGACCTCGTAGAGCACCTGGATCGGCGTGATGATCCGGCGCTCATCGGTAAGGTACGTCGCGCAACGCGCTGCGAGCGCGCCGTCCGTGAGGTGCTCGATCCACACGGAGGCATCGAGCACCTTCAGCGCATCAGAAGCGGTCGGTCTCGTCTCTGTAGTCATCCGTGGGTGCTCCCTTGGCGATACCGCGCAGTTCGGAGATCGGGCGCTGCGGGACCAGGGCGACGTAGCCGTCGCGGTCGATCAGCGCCACCTGCTGGCCCGGCTTCAGGTCAAGGCGCTCTCTGATCTCTTTCGGGATGACGATCTGGAACTTGGGAGAAACGGTCGCGCGCGCCATGACGGGAACCTCCTCATTGGTCTCCGCCATCATACGGTAACGGCATCGATACCTCAACGGTATGACAGACACATGATCGACCGGTGGTCGTTCCCGTAGCCGGCTACCCCCGCACGTCGGCGCTGAGCTCCGCCGCCGCAGCCTCGTCGAGCAGCCACGTGAGCGTGCCGTGCACCGGCGAGACGCCCTGGGCCGGCACGGCCATCGGCACGCGCAGACCCTCCAGCACTTCGGCCACCATTCCGGACTTCTCAGGACCCGTCACCAGGAGCCAGACACGCCGCGCCGCGTTGATCACAGGAGCGGTGACGGTCAGCCGCGGCGAGCCGTCCGGCGCCTCCGTCGCGACGCAGAAACGCTCTTCCTCGGTCAGCGCGTCGCTGTGCGGGAAGAGCGAGGCCGTGTGGCCGTCTCGCCCCAGGCCGAGCAGCACGAGGTCGAACACCGGCACCTCGGCGCGCGGCCGCTCCTGGGCGGCGAGGCCGCGCAGTTCGACGTCGTACGCCGGCGCGGCCGCGTCCGGCGCGTCCTCCCCGCGCATCCGGTGCACGTCGGCCTCGGCGATCGGGACGTGCTTGATGAAGGAGTCGCGCGCCATCGCGTAGTTGCTCGCCGGGTCGTCCGGCGGCACGCAGCGCTCGTCACCCCAGTAGAGCTGCACGCGCCGCCACGGGATCTTCTGGCTGAACTGCTGGCGCGCCAGCAGGCGGTAGAGAGCTCGCGGGGTCTCGCCGCCGCTGAGCGCGACGGCGAAGCGGCCGCGCGCCGCCGCCGCCTCCTGCGCCGCCGAGGCGAACAGGTCGGCGGCCCGCAGCGCCACCGCTTCGGCGTCGGGAAGGATCTCAAGGCTCATGTCGACCTCCTGGTCGTATCGTCAACTGAATGCCGCCACCGGCGCCGCCGCTCACCGGCCGTCACGGCCGCCGCCAGGCGTGGCCGTCGCCGGCGATCAGCGCGTCGGCGGCCTCCGGGCCCCACGTGCCGGCCTCGTAGATGGGCAGCGAGCGCGACGGCGCCGGCGCCCAGGCGTCGAGCACGGGCTGCATGATGCTCCAGGCCTGCTCGACCTGGTCGCCGCGCTTGAACAGCGTCATGTCGCCCTCCATCGCGTCGACCAGCACCGTCTCGTACGCGCTGAAGGGCAGTTCGTTCAGGGCACTCCCGTACGAGAAGTCCATGGCGACCGGCTGCAGCGCCACCGCGTGGCCGGGTACCTTGGACTCGATGCGGAGGCTGAAGCCCTCGTGCGGCTGCACGCGCAGCACGAGGGCGTTCGGCACCAGTCCGGCGCCGGCGCCGTCACGGAACATCGTGACCGGCGGTCGCTTGAACTGGATCGCGATCTCGCTGACCTTGCGCGCCATCCGCTTGCCGGTGCGCAGATAGAACGGCACCCCGTGCCAGCGCCAGTTGTCCACCCGCAGCTTGATCGCGGCGTAGGTCTCGGTGTGAGAGCCCGGCGAGACACGCTCCTCCGACCGGTAGGCCGGGACCGCCTCACCGTCGATGAGACCCTGCACGTACTGGCCGCGGACGGCGAAGTGCTCGACTTCGTCGAGAGGGATCGGACGCACGGCGCGCAGCAGCTTCATCTTCTCGTCGCGCACCGAGTCGGCCGCGAACGTGACCGGCGGCTCCATCGCCACCAGCGTGAACAGCTGGATGAGGTGCGGCTTGATCATGTCGCGCAGCGCGCCGGCCTCTTCGTAGTAGGGACCGCGGTGCTCCACGCCGAGCGTCTCCGCGGCGGTTATCTGCACGTGGTCGACGAACTCGCGGTTCCAGATCGGCTCGAAGATGGCGTTGGCGAAGCGCAGCACGAGGAGGTTCTGCACGGTCTCCTTGCCGAGGTAGTGGTCGATGCGGCAGACCTGGCTCTCGTCGAACACCCCGGCGATGATCCGGTTGAGCTCGCGCGCCGTCGCGAGGTCGCGGCCGAACGGCTTCTCCACGACGAGGCGGGTCCACCCCGCGACCGGTTCACCACCCGCGTGGTCCGCGTCGGCCGCGCCGCGCCGCGCGAGACCCGCCGCCCCGAGCTGCCGGACGATCACCGGGAACTGGCTCGGCGGCGTCGCGAGGTAGAACATGCGATTGCCCTCGGTGCCCTGCTCCACATCGAGGTGGTCGAGCGTCTCGCCGAGACGGCGGAAGCCCTCCACGTCGTCGAATCCGCCCTGGACGTAGCGCGGGGCGCGAAGCACCATGCTGCAGGCGGCGTCGTCGGCCTCCCGCTCCCCGTAGAACGCGTCGATGGAGTCTGCGACGAGCTCTGTGAACCCCTCGTCGCCCAGCGGCTTGCGCCCGTAGCCCACCAGCGCAAGGCGGCGCGGCAGCACGTCGTGACAGGCGAGATCGTAGAGCGCGGGGATCAGCTTGCGATGCGCAAGGTCCCCAGTCGCGCCGAAGATGACGAGGCTGCAGGGCGGCAGCTCGCCGACGCCGCCGAACGGCGAAGCCGGCTCGGCGGCCGGCGGCCTGCCGGTCACGAGCACGCCGTCGTCGTCGCCCCAGCCGCCGGCATCCTCGTACCTCAAGTGGCCGGTGTCGCGGCTCACGCTCACTCCTTCTCCTGCACGGCGTGCCCTCCGAACTCGTTGCGCAGAGCCGCGAGCACCTTGCCGCTGAACGTGTCGGGCTGGCGCGAGCGAAAGCGCGCGAACAGGGCCGCGCTGATGGCGGGCATGGGCACGGAGTGCGCGATCGCCTGCTCGACAGTCCAGCGCCCCTCGCCGGTGTCCTCCACATACCCGGTGATGTGCTCGAGGCCCGGATCCTTCTCGAGAGCGTCGGCGGCCAGCTCCAGCAGCCAGCTGCGTACCACGCTGCCCTGGTTCCAGAGGTCGGCGATGGACGCGAGGTCGAGGTCCCACTCCGTCGCCTCGAGCAGCTCGAAGCCCTCGGCGTACGCCTGCATCATGCCGTACTCGATGCCGTTGTGGACCATCTTGACGAAGTGGCCGGAGCCGTGGCCGCCCGTGTACTCGTAGCCGTGACCGGGAGGAGCCAGAGTCTTGAGGATGGGCTCGATGTGCTCGAAGCCCGAGCGCTCGCCCCCGACCATCAGGCAGTACCCCACCTCGAGACCCCAGACGCCGCCGCTCGTCCCCGCGTCGAGGTAGCGGATGCCGCGGGTCGCGAGCGCGGCGCCACGCTCGACGTCGTGCTGGAAGGGCGAGTTGCCGCCGTCGACGAGGATGTCGCCCTCGGCCAGCAGTGGAGCCAGCTCGTCGATCGCCGCCTGGGTGGCGTCGCCGTAGGGCAGCATGAGCCAGATCACGCGAGGAACGGGCAACGCCGCAACCACGCCGGCGAGATCGCGGATCGGTTCGGCGCCCTCCCTCGCCAGCTCCTCGGCCTTGGCGAACGTACGGTTCCAGACGACCACTCGATGGCCGCCGCGCAGCAGGCGCCGCGCCATGTTGCCGCCCATGCGACCGAGCCCGACCATGGCAACGTCCATCACGACCTCCTCGTCCGGCCGGGCCCGGCCGGCGCCGCGGAGCTACCGCGGGAGCGCTGAGGCGACGATCTCCGTGAGGTGCTTGACCCCGGCGGGAACGTCGTCTCCGAGGCAGACGCGCAACACGCGGCAGCCGTGCGCCCGCAGGGCGCCGAGGTCGCCGCGGGCCTGAGCGCGCTTGAGCACGCTGAAGCCGAACGGCTGGCCCGGGATGCTGACATCGTCCGGGTCGTGCCCCACGAGCTGGAGGAACAAACCCTTGTCGGGACCACCCTTGTGGAGCTGCCCCGTGGAATGCAGGTAGCGCGGCCCGTAGCCGAGGGTCGTGGCCAGCCGCAGCCGCTCCCGGAGCTCGAGGCGAAGTGTCTGCAGACGGCCCCAGATCTCGTCGCCCGGGGCCACGTACGCCTGCAGGGCCACGTAGTCCCCCGGCGCCGCCTGCGCGAAGAAGCCGGCGAGCGCCACGGGCAGCTCGCCGTCGGCGACCGGAAAGGCGAGCCGCCCGTCGCCCGCCGGCAGATCCTCGAGCAGCTCGCCGGCGGCGATGTACCCGGCGAGCAGCCGTTTGGTGTTGTCCTTGCTCCCCTGCACGTTCGGCTGGTCGAACGGATCGATGCCGAGCACGTACCCGGCGGTGGCGGTGGCGAGCTCCCAGCGCAGGAACTCGCCGCCCAGGTCGTGGACGTCGGCCAGCTCGTGCATGAGTACGGGATGCCCGGCGGCCGCCAAGTCGAGCATCCGCTGTGCGGCCGCCGCCGCGGCGACGCTCTTGAGCCCCAGCGCAACGAACAGCCGGTCGTCCCCGTACAGTTCCGGCTCGCCCAGCGCCTCCTGGTCGACCGGGAGGATGCCCGTCCCTTCCTTGCCGGTGCTCTCGGCGACGAGTTGCTCGACCCAGGCGCCGAGAGCGCGAAGCGGCGGCTCGAAGACGAGCGTGAGCTTGTCCCGGCCGGCCGGCGCGGCCTCGCCGAGGGCGGCGCCGAGGCGCAGCGCCGGGTTCTCGGCCGCCGGCACGTCGGGCCCGCAGGCCACCGCCATCGCGCGCGCGCCGTCGAGGAGCCGCGGCAGGTCGGCGCCGATCAGCGCCGCGGGGACCATGCCGAAGAAGCTCAGCGCCGAGTATCGGCCACCGATGTCGGCGGGGTTCATGAAGACGGCGCGGAAGCCCTGCTCCACGGCCTGGCGCTGCAGCGATGTGCCCTCGTCGGTGATCGCCACGAAGTGCCGCCCCGCGTGCTCGCCGTCCAACTCCTGAAGACGCTCGTAGAAGTAGGCGTGGAAGCACGCCGTCTCGGTCGTGCCCCCGGATTTGCTGGCGACGACGAAGAGCGTCGACTCGAGGTCCACGGCCGCCTCGACGGCGAGGACGGCGGCCGGGTCGGTCGAGTCGAGCACGTGCAGGTCGAGATAGCCGGCGCGTCGCCCCAGGACCGCCTGCAGCACCTCCGGGGCGAGGCTTGAGCCGCCCATGCCGAGCAGCACCGCGGAGCGGTACCCCTCGGCGAGCACTTCGTCGACGAACTCGGCGAGCGCGTCGACCTCGCCGCGCACGCCCTCGAAGACGCTGAGCCAGCCGAGGGCGTTCGCGATGACCGTCTGGTGTGACTCGTCACCGGCCTTCCACAGCTCGGGGTCTGCCTCCCAGAGGCGCTCCGCGAAGCGCTCCGCCGTCAGCTTCTCGAGACGCCGCGAGACCGCCTCGCCGAGACCTGCCGGAAGTGTGGAGCCGGCCACGTCAGCTTCCCTCGCCCTCGAGCAGCGCCCGGCGCTTCTCCTCGACGATGGCGACGTCGGCGTCGAACGCCGCGACGAACAGGTCGACGCCTTCCCGCTGCAGTCGCGAGCCGACATCCTCCATGTCGATGCCCAGGTGGCTCAGCTCGCGCAGCACGCGGTGCGCTTCGTCCAGGTGACGATCCACGGTGGGCGCCACCGTCCCGTGATCCTTGAACGCCTTCCAGGTGGCCTCGGGCAGCGTGTTCACGGTGTGCTCTCCGATCAGTTCGTCCACGTACAGGGTGTCGGGGTACGACGGGTCCTTGACGCCGGTGCTGGCCCAGAGGACGCGCTGGATCTTGGCGCCCGACGCCGCGATCAGCTGCCATTCGCGGCCGTTCAAGTAGCTGCGGAAGCGCTCGTAGACCACCTTGGCGTTGGCGACGCCGGCGCGGCGCTTCAGCCCCTCGATGCGCCGCCGCTCCGCCGCGTCGGCGGCGCCCTCAGCCAGCTCGTCCAGCAGTCCGTCGACGAGCACGTCCACGCGCGAGACGAAGAAGCTCGCCACCGACGATGTAGCGCGGATCGTCAGGTCGTGCGACAGCCGGTACTCGAGAGCCTCGAGATAGACGTCGGCGACAGCCTCGTACTGGGTCAGCGAGAAGAGCAGGGTGATGTTGATGTTCAGTCCGTCCTGAAGGCACTGGAGCACGGCGGGCACGCCCTCGCGCGTACCGGGGATCTTGATCAGGACGTTGGGCCTGTCGACGGCGGCGAACAGACGCTGCGCCTCGTCGACGGTCTTCGCCGTGTCGTGGGCGAGGTGGGGCGAGACCTCGATGCTCACGAACCCGTCCTCGCCCCCGCTCCCCAGATAGACCGGCGCCAGCACGTCGCAGGCGGCGCGGACGTCGTCGATGGCGAGCCTGTCGAGGATCTCCGCGGCCTCCAGGCCCTGATGCGCCAGGCTCAGGATCTCCTCGTCGTACGCGTTTCCAGCGCCGATGGCCCGCTCGAAGATGGCAGGGTTGGTCGTGACGCCGCCGAGGCCGTCGCGCTCCACCATCTTCCGCAGCCCGCCGCGGGCGATGAGCGCCCGGCTGATGTAGTCGAACCAGGGGCTCTGACCCAGACGGTTCAGCTCGGCGAGCCGGCTCTCGGCAGGCGGCACGGCGATCACACTCCTTTCGCCGGCGAGGCACCTTCGCCGGCGTCATCGTTGTCCTGAGCGTCACGAGGGTCGCGCGGCGCCGACGGCGCGCTACGCCGACCCTCGGCGCAGCCTCGGACTAGTCAATTCCCATCGGGCCGGGTTTTCAAGGCCCGGCGGTCGATCGGCGGGCGGGCTCGACCCTCCGGGTCCGGCCCGCCCCTCCCCCGCCGGCGGGCCGGGGCTCGTCCGGCCCGAGAGCTCGCCCGTTCACCGCCTCAGTAGTCCCCGGCCTCCGGCACGATGCAGATGAATGAGAGCGACTCGTCGGCCGCGGCGCGGAACTGGTGCTCATGGCCGGCCGGCACGTAAGCGTACGAGCCTGCCTCGAGCGGCTTGTCCTCGCCGTCGAGAAAGAGCGCCCCGCGTCCGGCGGCGACGAAGTTGATGTGCGGCCAGTCGTGGGTGTGCTTGGGCGTGTGCCCGCCGGGCTCGACGTCGAACAGCCGCATCACCCAGCCGTCCCAGCCCTCCTGGGGCGAGACCAGCACCCGCTTCACGACGCCCTCGATACCCTCTCCGGCCATCGGCGTCGCCGTCGCGTCGCCCTTCGTGCCCACCACCATGCGGTCGCTCATGCGCGCTCCTCGTCGTCGCCGCCTCGTGCTCGCAGGGACTCTACCCGTTCCGGGGCCGCCCGCAAGCGCGCCGGCGCCGGCACGGCCCCGGCACTCGCGCCGTTCACGGCGCCCCGGCCCACCCCCGGGCGCCTTCGCCCCTGCTCGCCAGGTACGCCCTGGCCGGGAGGACGCGCGTCCGGCCACGGTCCATCGGCACGCTGAACGCGAGGTCCCGCTCCGGCGTGAAGCCGTTCTCGGCCAGCCACCCGCGGACCTGCGCGGCGCTGTGGCGGTACATGGTCACCGGCCCGCGTTCTCCCGTGTGCTCGGCCCCGACGACGACCTCCGCCGCTTCGTCCTCCCGGCGGTCACCGACCACGAAGACGAACCGGCCGCCCCCGCGAAGGATGCGGGCGGCCTCCGCGAACACCGGCGTGAGATCGCCGATGAAGTTGAGCACCCCGACGCACACGATGTGATCGAAGGTCTCCGCCCCGAACGGATACGGCGGGCTGGTCAGGTCGTGCCGCTCCAGATCCGTGAACCCCCTGGCGCGGCACACGTCCAGCATCTCCTGCGAGACGTCCATGCCGGCCGCTCTCAGCCCGGCCCGGCGGAAGAGCGCAGCCGCCCGCCCGGTCCCTATCCCCAGATCGAGGACCGACTCGTCCGGCCGGACGGCGTCGAAGGCCAGGCCGAAGGCGACCTCCGGGCCGTACCAGCCGGTCGCCTCCGCCTCCTCGTCGTAGGCGTCGGCAACGGCGCGCTGCTGCTCGGTCATCGTTCTTCCTCCCTCGGTGTCATGCGCGGGATTCGTCGAGGCGCCCGCGTCAGCCGGTCTCGCCGGCGCTCTCCCGGACCCTGAACTCGACCATCCGCCGGATCAGATCCGCGGGCATCGGCCCGTCGAGAGGGAACCGCACCGAGCCTTTGGCGCTCTTGTACGGCTTGAGCTCCTCCTGGAACGCGGCGATGCCACTCGGCCCTGGATAGAACCCTACGTGCCGCTCGTACCCCGCGAAGTGAACGAGGTGCCTGCCGTCCACGTCGAAGGTGGGGATCGCATAGCTCATCGTCTCCGTGGCGCCGGGGGCCGCGACCTTGATGAGCGCGCGCACCTCCTGCAGCGCCTGCTGGACCTCGAGGGAGAAGCCCGCGATGTACTCGTCGATCGATCCGGCGGTGGTCCTGCTCGCCATGTGATGCACCTGCCCGTCCGTTGCCTGACGCCGGCTTGGCGACGGCGCCACCGGCGGGCGCCGCACTCACACTGTTGCCTCAGGCGCGCCTGTCCAAGCCGGGGTCGCCACTACTCCCGCCAGTGCTCCGGTCTGTTCAGCGCATCTGCGCACAGGATGGTCCCGCGCTCGCGGCCGATGACCCCCGGACGCAGGGCCCGGACCATCCACGCCTCATCCGGTGAGACCGGGTGCGGTGGCAGGAAGCCGTGACGGCCGGCCGGCTCGAATCCGTGGCGGGGATAGTAGCCGGGGTGCCCGAGCACGAACACCGCCTCGACCCCGGACTCACCGAGCAGCCGCACGCCGTGCTCGATCAGCCGGCCGCCGATGCCCCGGCGCTGCGCATCCGGCACGACCGCCAGAGGGGCGAGGATCGACACGCTGACGTCCCGCGAGGCGCCGTCCAGCCTCGCCGCCGTGAACAGGATGTGCCCCAGCGCCCGCCGGTCGTCCCGTGCCAGCAGCGAGAGCAGTGGCCGTGCGCTGGGATCGTCGACCAGTTCGCGCACGAGCGCGGCGACGTCCTCTTCGGCGAACGCCGCTCGCTCGACGGACAGCACATCGTCGAGGTCGTGGCCGGAGGCCTCCACGATCCGCATGGCCGGCCTACTCCGCTACCAGGAACGCCGGGTGATACGCCACCTCGCCGCCGGGCAGCTCACCGCTCACCAGGAGGCAGAGCACGTTCTCGTCCGGCACGCCCTGCCAGGTCACGCCCGGATGCTGCCTGAATCCGAAGCGGCCGTAGAAGGCGGGGTCCCCGACCAGCACGCAGCCGCAGGCTCCTCCGGCGCGCAGCGCGCCAAGACCGGCTTCGACCAGCGCGCGTCCGATCCCCCGGCCCTGGTGGGCCGGAAGGACCGCCACCGGCCCGAGCAGATACCAGCCCGCGGACGAGCCGCCGATGGTCGCGGGCGAGAAGGCGATGTGTCCCACTACAGCACCGTCGGCCGCGGCGACGAGAGACACCTCGAGGGCGTCGTCCGCCCGTAATGCCTCCACGATGAGGTGTTCCGTCTGGCGGCTGTACGGGTGCCCCTGGAAGGCGACGGTGTTGACCTCGCGGATGCCGGCGACATCCCTATCGGTCTCTGGGCGCACGATCAAGCGGACCTCCTCCGATCGCGTCTGCTGCACCGCAGACGACCTGCGTGTCTCGCGACCGGAGTCTACCCCAGCCGGGCGACGAATCAGGTCGATGCGCCGGCAGGGCGACTCAACGGCTTGCGCATGGCCACCCGCGGCATCGTGCTCATCCCGCGGGCTGCTTCAGCCGCAAGCCGAGCCGACAGCTCGACGTCAAGGTCGGCGGGCTCGACGACCGCGAAGCCGAGGCGCTCGTACAGGGGTCCGTTCCACGGCACGTCGCGGTAGGTCGTGAGCGTGATCTCCGTGAAGGCGCCGGCGGCGGCCCATCGTTCGATCTCCCTCACGAGTGCAGAGCCCAGCCCGCGGCCGCCGTGCTCCGGCACGACGTCGAGCTCCTCGAGATGAAGGCGCTCACCCGACGCCGAGACGAGGGCGAAGCCGACGCAGTCGCCGGCCGGAGAGACGGCGACCCAGAGATGACCCGAGGCCTGCGCCGCCTCGAAGACCGAGAGCGGGGTCGCCTCCTCGAACACCTCGGGTGGCACGCGCCATCCGCGAAAGCGGGACGCGGCGCTCAGCTCGACGGCCGGCAGCGCCGCGAGGTCGCAAGGGGCGGCGCGGGTCATGCGGTAATCGGGCAACAGTCGTCCACCTCTTGTCTACGGAGTCGCGCATGAGCAGACTCCGCCGGCCGGCCGCCGAGCGCAAGGCCCGATGGCGTTCTGCTCGTTGGGCTTGTACGACGGCCGGCAGCCACGTGGTGGTCTCCTTAGCCGACCCTCGCGCCCCGAAGAGCATCGGATCGACTCGCTCGTCGCTCCGACGAAGAGACGCTCGCTAGTCGAACACGGCCACCTCAGGGTGCCTGCGGCCGATCTCCACGAGCGGACCCGTCTGCGCCATCACAAAGGCGAGGTTGCTCCCCCGTATGACGAGCAGCCTGTCGCCCGCGGACAGCCCGAACGCGTCCAGTGCCGCCGTGGGAACGGTCATCACACCATCGGCAATCGTCGCCCTGGCGACGAGGGCCTGCTTCAGCCGCGCGAGGCCGTCTCCACAAGGGATCGCCAGAGCCGGATCGAGAACCGTGCCCTCGAGGCGCGCGGCTATGCCGACGCGCATGCCGCGCGACGTCTTGCTGCCGGACATGGCCACGACGCTCCCCTGCTGCGGAAACCCGTATTCGGTCACGGCCTCCGGCGGCAGCAGCACCGAGCCGTCGGGATGCAGCACCGACCACCCGAACACGTACTTTCCACCACGCTCCAGTTGGGGCACGAGTCACCTCCGGAATTGAACGGGATCGACACACGCAGCGATTCAGCTTCCGAAACTCGCTGCGTCGCCTGAACCAGATCGCTGTGCACTCACCGTCGAGCGACGCTTGCCCAAGCCATGTCAGATCCAGGTCGAGCGAATCGACAGCCGCGCGCAGATGGCATAGGCAGCCGCACCAAGCTCGTGGTCTGCCATATGGGCCACCGCCACCGCGCGGCCGGCCGCGCGAGCCGCTTCCCTGGCAGCCCCGGACGCCGCTCTGGCTGCATCGTGTGTGGCGAAGGCCGCAGTGCGCGCCTGAGTCATCGCGATCTCACCACGCGCCCACGCGCGTGCTTGCTCGATCGCCTGACGCGGGCGCACGTCCTCAGGGTGGGCGTGCTCGAAGAAGTGCAGCACGTGCTCCGCGCAGGCCGAGGCCCAGACCGCAAGAAGCCGGTGATCGGCGTCTGCGAGGGTGCCGCCCCGTCGCACGGTGACGAGCCGAGGATCTCGCCGTCCCTTCTCACACATGACCATCGCACCCATCGCGGTCCCCTCTGTTCTGCCCAACGCATGTGCGCAGCAGCTGCGCGCCGATGTCGTCCGGTTCAGTCTACTTCGCGCGCGTCGGCTGGGTGCGCTTGCTGGACGCATCGCCCGAGGCTTGGAGGTCATCCAAGAAGAGCCACGACCAGGCTCGAAGCGACCATGACGACCGCCACCGGCGTCCACACGAGACGCTCGCCCTTGCTGGACGAGATCGAGTTCATGATCAGGCTCAAGGCAGAGAAGCCCACCACGACCCAGATCAACCACGTCGCGCTCGGTAACCACGCTTCGAGCGCCAGCCCTGAGCGAGCGAGGACGACGCCGGCCAACAGCACGAGCACGATTCCCTGGGCGAGAGCCGCCACCCGCATGGGCACGGGCAAACGGCCCGGGAACCTGGCGCCCATCGCATAGGCGCCCCAAGGTGCACCCGCAGCCAGAGCGAGCTGGAACCCCACCGCGACGACCGCTACTGCGGTGAAGATGACCGCCGCTACCGACGCTGCATCCACTGACGACCCCCGATTGAGTCAAACGTACCGCGGACAAGCTGCGAGCGCGACGGTCTCCCTTGAGGCCGCCGGCGCTGCGGCGAGCCGGTTTGATCCGCTTGTTGGACAGACAGCCCCGCCTTCAGGCAGCGGTCCCTGACCATGGCCTGATGTGAGCCAACTGATCGGCCAGCGCCTCCTCTGCGGCCTCGGTGTCATAGGCCGCCTGGGCGCGCAGCCAGTAGCCGTTGGAGAGGCCGAAGAAGCGGCAGAGGCGCAGGTCGGTGTCGGCAGTGATCGTGCGGCGGCCGGCGACGATCTCGCCGATGCGCTGCGCCGGCACGCCGATCTCCTTGGCCAGACGGTACCGGGTGATGCCCATGGGCAGGAGGAACTCCTCGAGCAGCAACTCGCCGGGGCTCACGGGCTTGAGCTTCTCGTCCATCCTTCGCACTCCTAATGGTAGTCGACGATCTCGACGTTCTCAGTGCCGGCGGCGGTCCAGCGGAAGCAAACGCGGTACTGGTCGTTGATGCGGATGCTGTGCTGGCCGGCGCGGTCACCGCGCAGCGGCTCGAGCCGGTTACCCGGGGGGACGCGCAGGTCGTCAAGCCGTCCGGCGACCTCGAGCTGGCGCAGCTCTCGTCGTGCGACCGCCTCGATGTTCACGAACCGCGCTACGCGCCGGCCGCGCGCCAGTTGCTCGGTGTCTCCGTCCTTGAACGAGACGATCATGCCGACATAGTAACGCTACGCGTTATTAACGTCAAGCATGAATAGCGGGGGGCCGACGCCACGCCCTGGTTCTGTCCAACGTAACGCGGATACGCTGCGAGCGCCGCGGCACCGCCTTGCCGCGACGCTTTGGCGAGCCAGCTTGACCCGCTTGCCAGGCAAGCCCTACTCCCAGCTATGGGTCTCATCACTGCAGCCGCCCGGCGAATCGTGATGGTCCTCGATGTGCTGCAGGTAGCGGAGGACGGCAGCACCCGAGTACACGCGGTTCACGTACGGCCAGCAGCTCCACAGGCCCTGATAGTGGACGAAGACGCCGCGTTCGCGCTCTCCAACGCGGCCGACCACCCAGAAGCCGTTGCCGCTCGCAACAGAGCGGATCGCATCGGGCGCACGCCCGAGATCGGCGCGAAGCAGCTGCTCGGCTGCGTCAACGTTGTAGTTGAACATGCCGCCGACGGAGTCGTACCCGAGCGGTAGGTCAGGTTGCCAGTTCACGGCACCGACGAGAGTGCCGCCGCGATCGTAGACGACGAGGTAGTAGCCGCCTTCATCGCGCGTCGCGGCAAAGACGCTGGTGCGCGAACCCGGCCGCGGCAAGGGCTGACAGAGCGGGACCACCCCGGCCACCTGCGCGCCCTTCCAGGGAGAGCTCGAAAGCAGCGGGACGCGCGACCAGGCCACTGCCAGGCGCGCCTCGACTGCGTCGGCGGGCGCGTCGTGGCCGCTCGCCAGCAGCTCGCCGCCGGCGGGGCGCAGGAGGAAGAGGAGGCCGGCGCCGACAACCGCCGCCAGGCACACAGCTGCAATGAAGATCTTCCTACGCACTTGCCCCCGCATGCTCCGCTTCTTGGTCTGCCGAACGCACCGCGGATACGCTGCGAGCGCTTCCGTCTGAGTTTACTACAGAGACCGTTGGGCGCGTCGGCTTGATCCGCTTGTTCGGCAAGACCCGCAACCTCAGCCCTCCCACACCTCCAGCTCGAGGCCGGGCACGCGCGCGAACTCGCGCACGTTGCCGGTGACCATCGTGAGG